>JAPPJA010000437.1 GCA_028874675.1 Chloroflexota bacterium | reverse complement strand
AACTTCCCAGGGAAAATTCTAAGACCCTTAAAACCAAGTTTGACTGAGTACTAGTGGTCCAACTGCTTTGAAATGATGGATGGCACTTGTCTATCGCCATTCCTGTGGGAAACTCATCTTACAAGTTGCTCCGAGGTTCCCGCCTGCGCGGGAACGACGGTTTAACCCCAACCCATCAATACAATCTAGTTGGACTACTAGTCAAGAGCGCCTTTCCCTGTCAAAGAGTAATGATTTCAAGGAGCGCCCCAATGACCATGATTCCCGCCCGCAGTTCCCCCTTCGCCGCCATGGCCAGCGACCCGGCCCACCCCGACGTCATATACCGGGATGACCGCTGCTTTGTAGTGCGAGACATTAATCCCCAGGCCCCGGTGCATCTGCTCATCATCCCTAATATGCCCATCAACGGCCTGGACTACATCAGCCCGGCAATGGAAGCCACCATGGGGCACATCTTTGTGGTGGCTGCGGAAATGGCCCGCCGGGAAGGCGTGACCATCAGCGGCTACCGGCTGGTCGTAAACAACGGCTCCGCCGCCGGCCAGACCATCGCCTGGCCCCACGTGCATCTGCTGGGCGGCCGCGAACTGGGGGCAATGGGGTAGGTCCGCTTATGCAACCGCAGCCCGACGCCGGCCAAATTGCTACGGCCATAGAGTCTCGCATCCAGCAGCGGGTAGCCGCGCTGCCCGCCGGCTTGCAGGCCCACATTGGCCGCGCGCAACAGGTGGCCCGCGAACTGGCTCCCTTCCACAACGTTGACCCCGACCGGGCCGCTTTGGGCATACTGGCCCACGACGTGGCCCGCGCCATGCCCGGACCGGAGCTTATCGCTCGCGCAACCCGCTTCCGGCTGCCCATCGGGCCCGTAGAGGAAAATGTGCCCCTGCTGCTCCACGGACCGGTGGGCGCGGAAATTTTGCGGGTGGAGGACGGCCTGGCAGCCCAGGGCGACGAGGCGGACCTGTACCAGGCCGTTTACTGGCACACCACCTTCCACCCCACCCTGGTGGATGACCTGGGCAAGGTGGTCTTCCTGGCGGACAAGCTGGACCCCAACAAGCGGAAGCGAATCCCCTACCAGCCCGAAATCATGGAACTGGCCCTGGAAGATTTGGACGTAGCCATCCTTGAGTTCCTGCGCCGTCAGGTCCTGGACCTGACCGCCGCCGGCAGGGAAGTCCACCCCATGATGCTGGAGGCCCGGGACGCCCTGTCAGCCAGGGTCAGCCGGACACTTCCCTGAGGTGGGCTCCGGCCCCTGAAGCAAGCAGGGCAGTCAGGTGGGTGTACAGGTAGGTAACGCCCTGGTCCAGGTAACCCAGGGTGGCGGCTGCGTTGCCCGCCGAACCCGAAATCTTTCCCTTGGAGCGGACGGTGGAGAACACGTGCTCCATCGCCTCCCGCACCTCGGGCGTATCGGGCCTGCCCGGGTACCCCAGGGACTGGGACAGGTCGGAGGGCCCGACAAAGTACACGTCAACCCCTTCCACGCTCATGATCTCATCCACGTTGCGGACGGCCTGCCCCACCTCCAGTTGAACGCACACCAGCGTCTCCCGGTTGGACTCTTCGGCGTACTCCGACATGGATACGCCAAAGCCGTAGGAGGATGACCTCAGCCCGGCGGCCAGGCCCCGTTCGCCCAAGGGGTGGTACTTGACCGCCTCCACCGTCCTTCGCGCATCCGCCGCGTTGTTGACGTGGGGCGCCTGCACCCCCATCACTCCCCGGTCCATCAGCTGGCAGATGGCCTCGAAGGAGTTCACCTGGGGCCTGGCTATGGGAGTGACGCCGGCCGCCTCCGCCGCCAGCACCATCAGCTCGACGCTCTCCACCGATATGGAACCGTGCTCGCAGTCGATGAGCACCCAGTCAAACCCCAGGCGTCCCACCATGTCCACCACGTGAGGCGACGGGAACATCACCGACACGCCAAAGGCCGGCTGGCCGGAAAGCAGCTTGCGCTTCATTCGGTTCTCGTTCATAAGCCAGTACACCAACCTCGCCGGATGTTCCTCGTCGCCGTTTAGCGCACCGCGGCAGGCCAAGCGCATCCGGGTACTTTAAAGACCGTTGTAATTGACGAAGGCGTTCAGCGCCTCCAGGGAAGTGTAGTCAAACCGGAAATTCAGGGCCTGCTTGAGCTTGCCGGTACCCATGATTATCGGATAGCGGGTGGTGTGCAGGTTCCAGTTGCCGGTGTTGGGCAAGCCCCTCCTGGAGGAAATCCAGTCCACCGGATAGGCCAGCGGCGGCGGCAGTTGGGTCAGCTTCCTGCGGGTTACGTCCGATAGCTCCTTCAGGAATACAACGCCCTCCCCTGCCACGTTATACACCCCGTCCGCCTCCTGCTGAATCACTGCCTCCAGCAGCCTGGCCATATCCACCTCGTGCAGAAACTGGTAGGGAGGGTTCTCTCCCGCCCCCCAGAACCGGTAGGGGAATATGCGTTCCACCCGCTGGTGGTCATCCGAATAGCCCAGCACCGGGCAGGTCCGGAGAACCGCCACCTTGATCCGCTGGTTTTCCCCTTCACCCAGGTATTTCTCGCGAAACTCCAGCATTGAGGAGTCCGCATTGAAGCTGGCCTGCCCCAGGAAATCCCCTGGCCGCGTGCGAATGGGCGACGATTCAGTCAGGGGAATGGGATTGTCGGCAAAGGCCCCGTAAACCGTGTGTGAACTCAGGAAAATCGCGTGCTTCACCCCCGCCGCCACGCAGGCATCCTGGATGGAGTCCATTATCGCTATATCCTCGGCGGTTTCCCTGGCCCAGTCCTGGTAGGTGCTGGTGTGACTGTAGGCGCTGGCCAGGTGCACCATGGTCTCCACCTGGTGTCGCAGCAGGTATTGCGTTATGCCACTGGTAATATCCTCCTGGTGAAAGGATATATTGTGGATCGGAAAGGGCAGGGGGTCCTTGTCGAAGGCCACCAGCCGGCCCACGTTCATGTTGGATTCCAACTGCAGCAGCAGGCGGGTGCCAATATACCCGGCCGCCCCGGTGACAGCTACCACTTTAGGGAGTTTTTGCATCCGCTTCCCGCTTCAGGTAATCAATGGCCGCTCCGGCGGCATTGTAGCCGCTGCGGACCGCCCCTTCCATAGTAGAAGGCCAGCCCGTCTGAGTCCACTCCCCGGCCAGGAAGAGGTTCGGTACGGGAGTAACCGGTCCCGGCCGCAAGAGGTTGGCCCCGGGCAGGCACCGGAAGGTCGCCTCCCGCTGCTTGACGACGCAGATATTCAGCACGGCCGCTTTCCCGGCTTCCGGAAATACCTGGGCCATTTCCGCTGCCAGCTCGGCGCCAATGGCTTCCCGGGACAGGTTTATATGCTCCCAGGCCGCGCTGACCGAGATGGTAACCATATGCCCGCCGGACCTGGGAGCCTGCCCGGTCGTCTGCCCGTGATTGAACACCCACTGCAGCGGGCTGTCCACAAAAACGCAGAAGGGTTCGTCCATCACGGGGCGGTCGTAGCATATGTGCGCGTTAACTATGGGCGACCACTGCAAGTATCCTGCATTGGCGAAGGAGCCCATACCCCCGGTTTCGGCGGGGAGCGCTCGCAGCAGCGCCGGGAAGGGGAGGGCGCTGACAAAAGCCCTACCGCATACCTTTCTCCCCGAAGCCAGCGCGGCGCCGCCTGCGACGTCCGGGCCCCTGCCGTCGCCGGTCTCGCCGCTCAGCTGAATGCTTCGTACCGGGTCTCCCAGTACCAGGTTGACGCCACGCCTTTCCAGCAGGTTGCGGGCCGGCTCACCCAGCGCATTGAACAATGCTTTCGTCGCATACCCCAGGTTTGCGCTGTCCCTCGCCGAAAGCATCCCATCCTGTACCACAAACAGGCCCATGGCGGCGCTGACATCCCTGACATTGTCGTTCAGTATGGGTTCCACAACCAGGTTCCAGAGGTTGCGGATGGCTCGGTCAGACTGCCCGTTCCCCCGAAGCCACTGGTAGAAGGTCATCTCCTCCAGGTCCGGGGCGTACCGATTGGCCAGCCGCGCTTTCACCAGGCCCCAGCTCACCCTGATCTTGTCCACCGCGGACAGGTGGGGGTAGGAAAGGAAGGAGGGCGCCAGGTGGAAGGGCGCGGGCAGGCGCGAGGCGGCCAGCGCTCCCCGCTTCCCGTCGCGGCTGAGAACGGGGATGCGGAGCCTGTCCTGCAGGAACCAGCTCTCGCGTACCCCCAGCCGTTCCAGGAAGCCCTGGAATTGAGTGCAACAGGTTACAAAGACGTGCTGCCCGTTGTCCAGGCTAATGCCCGTAGCGGCATCGGCAAAGGAGAAAACGCGACCGCCCAGGAAGTGGCGGGCTTCCACCAGTGTGACCGTCCTGCCGGCGTCCAGCAGTTCCAGGGCAGCGGCGATTCCCGCAATACCACCCCCAAGTATAACGACGTCTGAGTCTGAGTCCGATTCGGGTGGTGGCATTTCCGGCAGTTGGTCCGCTAGCGGGGGTCGGGCAGCCGGCGCGGCCACATGCTCACAATCCAGGACTGGGCCATGACTGCCAGCTTTTCGGAGGTGGACAGGCTCACCCGGCGGTTGAACACGTCGTAATTGGCTGTTTCTATGCGGTCCAGCAGCCCGCTGTAAATCCTGCCGAGAACTCCCACACAGGCTCGGGACCTGGGGTTGAGATAGGGGAGCAGCTGAAAACCGCTGTGAAAGTACTCCCGCGCCCGCTGGGTATGGAATCTCATCAATTCCCTGAAGGGGTCGTTGACTTCTCCGGACAGCAGGTCCTCCTCGGTGCAGCCGAAGCGGGCCAACTCGTCCTGGGGCAGATAGATGCGCCCGAATGCCAGGTCTTCCTTGACATCTCGCGCTATGTTGGTCAACTGCATGGCCAGCCCCAGGTCTATGGCGTGGGCCTCGGCCCGGGCGTCCTTGAACCCAAAGATATGGATGCAGATCAGGCCAACCGCTGAAGCTACCTGGTAACAGTACTGGCGAAGCTCGTCGAAGTTCTGGTATCGCGACTTCACCAGGTCCGCTTCCATACCCGAAAGCACCTCACCAAAGTACTCCCGGGGTATGGAATATTCCCTGACCACCTGGGACAGTCCGGTAAAGACGGGCCCGCTGGCCTGGCCCTGGTAACACTGTTCCAGCAGCTGGCGCAGTTCGCCCAGGCGGGCCAGCTTCTCCTCGGTGGAGGCCTCCGAGTCCACGGCATCGTCACAATAGCGGCAAAAGGCGTAGGCTACGTAGATGGCCCTGCGCCGCGCCGGGGGCAGCAGGACAAAGGCGTAGTAGAAGTTCCGGGCTTCACGCCGGGTAATTTGCTGGCATTCCTGGTAGGCCGTTTCCAGGTCGATCACGGCAAACTCCCGTTCACTCATGCGTATTGGGCGAACCCGGAATATGGCTGGACTCAGTGCCCTGGGTCAGTGTGGCCTGGGCAGGCCGAGTCCCAGTCCCAGCTTCCAGCGGGCCCAGGTTGAAAGGAAAAGGCCGGCTTTGCGAGCGCGGGACAAACGGGGCCGTTCGGTCAAAACATCATAGCTTTGTTTCCTGATGGCTTCAAGCACAGCCATCCCGCCCCGGGTGAAGAGGGCTACGTCCAGCCGCACCGTCCCCTCCAGGGTGGAGGCCAGGGGGGCCCCAACCCGAAACAGGTCCATGGCCCGGTCAACTTCAAAGGCCATCAGCTGGCGAAAGGCCGGAGTCGCTGGTCCCCGGTCCAGTTCCCCTTCGGTATAGCCAAAGCGCTCCATGTCCTCCAGCGGAATGTAGATTCGGCCCTTCCGGTAATCCCTTGCCACGTCCTGCCAGAAGTTGGTCAGCTGCAGGGCCGTGCAGGTCGCGTCGGACAGGCTCCGGCGCCCCTCATCCCGGTAGCCGAAAAGTCCCAGGACCAGGCGTCCCACGGGATTGGCGGAATGCTCGCAGTAATGGAGCAGGTCACGGTAGGTGGGGTAACGGTGGTTGCGCTGGTCCATCCGGTTGGCTTCTATCAGCTTGAGGAAAGGTTCCGGCGACAGGTCAAATTCCTCAATGGTTTCCTGCAGGGCCACCATCACCGGGTGCGCGGGCTTGGACGAGTAGCACGACTCCAGCTCCGACTGCCACAGGTCAAGCAGGGCCAGGCGGTAAGACCGTTCATCCTGCCCGTCCTCCCTTACTTTTTCGGGAAGCAGGGTCGCCAGGCGCGACACGGCGTCCGGTTGCGCCGTTTGTGTCCGCTCAAAAGGAAGGCCACCCGGGTTCCCGGCAGTCGCCTCATCTCCCAGGTCGTCCACCGTGCGGCAGTAGGCATAGATGGCATACATGTGGCGCAGCTTGTCCCTGGGTATCAGCCAGGAGCCTACCGTGAAGTTCTCATAGTGAGAGCGGGCCAGGCGCTGGCAGTAGTCGAACGCGGCCTTGCGGGTCCAGGATTCTGGTGTGAATGTAAGTCTGTTGGCCATCGTCCTGGTTGATATGCCTGCCCCGGTCAGGATCGCTCCCCGTTTCAGGAGCCATGGAAGCGTTCTGCTAGTACTGGCGGTGGGCCAGGAAGTCCACCAGTTGGTCAACTTCACCGCGTACCCATTCCGGCAGTTCGATGTTCTCCAGGGCGCTGAGGGCCAGGTCGGCGCTTTCCGCCGTAATCCGGTCGGCGTACTGCGGTGCGCCCAGTTCATCCATTATGGTCATCACTCTTTCCACATCGGAGTCGTCCAGCTCTTCCTGCGCGTAAATGCGGTGCAGGTCGTCGCGGGCGGCCCCGCTGGCCCGGTCCAGGGCGAATACGGCGGGGAAGGACTTCTTCCGGCGCCTGATGTCATTGTCGGTGGACTTGCCGGTGGCGGCCTCGTCCCCCCAGACGCCCAGGTAGTCATCCCTGATCTGAAAGGCCCGACCCAGGTAATTGCCGAAGCTGGCGAAGGCCCCGGTGATGGCGGGGTCATCGTTGGCCAGCAGGGCGCCTATCTCCACCGCGCTCCGTATCAGCGCCCCCGTCTTGCAGGCAATCATGTGCAGGTATTCGTCGATGGTAATGGCGGTCCGCTCTTCGAAGCCCAGGTCCAGGCACTGGCCCTCGAACATTTCCATGTAGGCTTCCGTAAGGATCCGGGACACGCTGACGGCCGTCCGGGGTGACACCCCCCGCTGGGCGCCACGCAGCATGCTCAGGTCTCCCAGGCAGTGCATGGAGTCGCCGGCGACCAGGGCCCTTGGCTGGCCCCAGAGGGACCACACCGTTGGCTGGTGACGGCGCTCCACGTCCTGGTCCTGGATGTCGTCATGGATCAGGGAGAAGTTGTGGATCAACTCGATGGACGCCGCGGCGCAGATGGCATGGTTCAGGTCGCCGTCCAGGGCGTCGCAGGCAAACATGCACAGGGTGGGACGCAGGGCCTTGCCCTGGGAAGAGGGGGTAGCGGCGGGGCTGCCGTCCTTGTCCGTCCACCCCAGGTGATACTGCAACGGGATGTTCAGGTCGGCCAGGTCCAGGGTCGGGTCGGGCAGGGCGGCGGACAGTCCCTGTTCCACCAGGTCTTTGTACCTGGCGAACATGCCGGGAAGCGGGGGGCCGGGAGGGGAGCCGGGGGCACTTTGACTGCTCATACTGTTTCGCCAAAGCAGGATACGCTGGAAATTTACTGATTCAGGTTACCATATCCGGCCGCGAGGCGGGTAGTTGCCCACCGCCCGGGGTCAGGGTCTTTCAATTATCCCTTCCCGCTCGACGGGGGCGCATTGGCTGTGCATCAAAAGTCTCTGTTGGCGGAGTATTTTGGGCCAGGATGGGAAGTCTTGATTCAGTGCTGTTTCTTGAAAAGAAACATGGCGGCTGATTCGGAGGGGCGAAACCTTGCCCGACTTGGAGGTTTGCTCAAGTCAGACTCCACCATTGCAAGTGTCAGCGTCACTCCACTTGCCGTCTTGAAGTATGAAGACATTTCAGATTCAAAAGTCGTCATATTGCGGTTTTCCCGATTGAATGCGCCCACAAGAAGGTAGTCTGAGTCAACAAACGCACGGCGGGCGTCATAGTGTTCGTCATTTGCAAGCAGGAGTCCACCGGAGTCAATGAACTGTTTGCAGGCTTGGGAAACAAGCCCAGCATTTAGCGAAATGAGCAAGTCAAAGGTTTCATCTGGCTCTGCATTGAAGGTGTGATAATCCTGCTGATAGCAACGAATGTCAGCCTTCTCTTGGTAGAGCTTGTTTTGAGCTATATGCTCCTGCAAGATGGAATCTGCCATCAAATCGGCAATGCCGGATAGGGCATCAACGTAAACAACGTGAGGGAAAAAGAGGGACGGGGTGATATCCACGTAGCTGCCAGGGTAAAGAACCCGTCGAACCGTAAATTCTCTGCTTATCTGTAGCAGCGCAGAATATATGCCTCCATTTCCTTTAGAATTCTTCTCATAAGAGTCCTTATATATGTCCAGAGGACTAATTGGCGACATTCTGAACTACCCTCGCCACTTATGATTCAGGAAGCACTTTTAATGCAAAGCCGGGGCGCCTTAGGGTGGGGGTGAAATCCTTGCGCAAGGCCCCGAGGCCCAACACAGTGTTCATCTCACTGATTGAAGCGGACCAATGCCTCCCTGATAATCGAAAGGCCCACCGCCCAGGGGAAGTGTTGCGATCCACGTGGCCTATAGCAGGTAGGGGTTGACTTGAGACCCGCCCCGGCTGCATTTCGATTATTCTGCCCGTGCCGTACACTTGAAATGGAACGCTCCCGCCGTCCAGCGGGCGTCACGGCTCCATAGAACGACTTCCGGCTGTTCCCGGGGCGGGCCCGGAAGTTGCTAACGCCTGCCCCGGGCCCTCCGGCGCAGGGCGCGGCGCGACCGGGCGGGCGTTGGCGCCGCGTCGGCGGCCGGTGAAGGGGCGGGGCGCGCCGTTTCCATTATCCTGCGGCGGTTCCTGATCCAGTGGGCCTGGGTTACGACCGTAAAGACCAGCCCCGGGGCGATCCAGGCTACCGTGCTGAGGGCCACGGTCCCGCCTTCCTGCATCCTGAAGTAGGTCAGCCCCCCGCCGACAATCAGCCAGGCCCAGGCCAGGGCGCCCATCACCAGCCCGTTGTGCCAGGGGGAGCGGATTACCAGTATGGACCACAGGGGCCAGAAGGGAATCATGGGGTAGAGGAACCAGTACTGGTAGTACCAGGGCTTGGCTTCCTCGGGTGGCGCCGCCGGAGATTCCTCGGCCTGTTCCCCTTGACGCGGTGGGGATTCCCGGTTTTCCTGGCTCATGACTAAGTAATTGTCTCTAAACCGGCAACTCGCCGGTCAAAGGGTTCTTCTTCCGACCCGTCCCTCCCCGCCCAATTCATTACCCCTCAAGGGAGCAGGGACTTTGCAGCGGCTTCCAGGCTGACACTTACTCCTCGGCCAGGGGCACGGCCAGGGAAACCCGGAACTCGTCGCCGATGCTGCGGGCGATGTGGCCGTGGCCCGTTACGTCTTCGGCAATAAGCACATCGCCGGGGTGGAGCCGCTTGACCGTGCCGTCGGCGGTCTCAAACTCGGCGATTCCAGCCAGGTTCATTACATACTGGCGCCTGGGAGCGGTATGGTAGTCGGAAAAGCTGGGCGACGGACGGGCGTTGAGGGTAATATCCCCGGGGCCCACCCGGTTAACTATTTCCGCAAACTGCTCAACGGTCAGGTCTTCGAAGTGGGACTCCCCGTCATCGCCGGCATAAACCCGTACTATCTGCATGGGGAAAGCCTCCCATTTAGCGGTAAATTTGGTCGCTTCAGAGTCCTATCCTACCATAATTGCGTACCGTGGTTGGCCGATACCCGGGACTGGGGAGCAGGCCCTTTCGCTTATCCCCTGCCCATCTCCCAGATTGCACAGTGGGGGTGAAATTCTTGCGGGAGGCCCCGAGGCCCAATACAGTGTTCGTCTCGCTGATTGAAGCGGACCACTGCCTCCCCATTAATCGAAAGGCCCTGGTTGCCAGCGAGGTTTGCGAAGGGGGTATGGTATATACTTGAAGGAGCTGCACAATAAGCAACTGTCTCAACAATCCCCTCCCCCTCCACAAGTGAGGGTCAGGGTTGGGGGTGACCAGGGTGCCAGGCGAACCCCCTGCTCTGCGGCTGACCAGTCTTGAGATGGTTTCCAACCGGTGATGGAGAGATGATCGCGGGAGTATTGTTCCTGGTCGGACTGTTTGTGGTAATTTTCCTTATTGCCCATGACCCCAGGCGCGTATTCTGGCGGGACGCCCGCCGCCGCGACAGCCGGGGGTCGCACCTGCCCATCCGGTTCTTCTGGTGGTGACTTTTCCGGTGGTGACACGGCAGGAAGTCAACTCCATCCTGCCCTTCCGCCGTCGGAGGGAATGGACAGTTGGTTGGCGGGAGTTACCCTCATCCCGGCCTTCGCCCGCTGAGGGGAAACGGTATTGAAACGGCTTTTCGAAGGCCTGCGTCCCCGGTAAGGTGAAGGAGCCTCCTTGGTTTCCGGCAAGCTGAAGGACCTCTCGGCGCAACAGCGCAAAGTCATCCGGGCCTGGTGCATGTATGACTGGGCCAACTCCGGATACGCCACCGCCGGCGGCGCGGCCATCTTTCCCGTCTATTTCGTCTTCCTCTTCAAGGACGCCCTGGGCGAGTCGGTATCCATTCTGGGCATCGACCTCACCGGAAGCTCCACCTGGAGCCTGGCAATCGCCTTCGCCACCGCCCTGGTGGCCATTTCCAGCCCTGCCCTGGGGGTCATCGCCGACCGGGTCGCCATCAAAAAGGCGCTGCTGTGGATTTACACCATTGTCGGCTCGTCGGCCACCTGCCTGATGTTCTTTTCGGCCTACACGGGACAGCCGTGGCTGTGGTTCCTGGCCATGTTCATCATCGCCAACATCGGCTTTGCCGGCTGCCTGGTGTTCTACAACACCTTCCTGCCCCATATCTCCCCCAGGGAACTCCTGGACGACGTGAGCAGCCGCGGGTTTGCCTACGGCTACGTGGGCGGGGGTCTGCTGCTGGCGGTGCACCTGGCAATGATCCTGGCAACCCGCGACACCCAGTGGGCGGACCTGGTGACGCGAATTGCCATCTCTTCCATCGGCCTGTGGTGGTTTGGCTGGGCCCTGTGGACCTTCAGGATCGTGCCCGAACCCCACATCCCCAACGCAATGAACGGTCTCCGGCCGGGGCGGGCGATGGGCCTGGCCTGCCGGGAACTGGCCCATACTTTCCGGGAGATCAAGGGATTCCGCGTAATCGTCATCTACCTGGTCTCCTACCTGCTGTTCAACGACGGCATCCAGACTGTGCTGAATGTGGCCGGGGCCTACGGCGCGGATACCATCGGGATTCCCCTGGTCTTCAACATGGCCACCATATTGATAATCCAGTTCGTAGCCGCCGTCGGGGCCATGATCTTCTCCTGGCTGGCGGGCCGCATCGGCACCAAGGGAGCTCTGGGAGTTTCACTGGTGGGCTGGTCGGTGGTGGTGCTGTTCGGCGTGGCGGTGGCCCCGCTGGCACCGGAGCAGCACCGGGACTTTGACTACCAGCTGAGGTACCACCCGGAGGAGCGGCGTTACCTGGTGGAGGCGGCCCCCGGCGAGGCGCAGTCGGTGGCGGACCGGGTCTGGCGCGAGGAACTCCAGGCCGCCGGGGTGGCCGCCGGGGCGGGCGGCCTCCTGCGGGAAGGCGACGCCCTTGACCCGAAGGCGGCCGCGTCCTTGCTGTCGGCGGTGCGGCAGTCGGACCGGGCCTTCTACGGAGTTTCGCTGGCGGGCGGAGAGCTGGACGGCGAGACTGCAGTGGGCGCGGGTCACACCTCCAACTTGGGACAGGGCAGCATCGACTGGTGGCCAAGGGAAGTCCGGAGCCGAGTCTGGAAGCCCCTGGGGCTGGACGCTCCCTACCAGTGGTTGCTGCTGGGAGTGGGCGTGGGGCTGGTTATGGGCGGCAGCCAGGCCCTGGCGCGCAGCCTGTTTGCCCAGATTGTTCCCCACACCAGGAGCGGCGAGTTCTTCGCCTTCTTCGGCTTTATGGGACGCGTCTCCACCGTCTTCGGGCCCCTTCTTTACGTGGTGGTCACCGGGGTGGTGGATACCAGGGTGGCGGTGCTGTCCCTGCTGCTGCTGATAATCTCCGGCGGCATCCTGCTGAAGTGGGTGGACGTGGTGACCGGCGCCCGGGCGGCGGACGACGAGGACGCCCGACACTATGCCGAGGCGCGAGAGGCGCTTCCGGACTGAGGCATGACGGACACCAAGGTGAAGAAGTGGGTAATTTACTACGACGGGGAGTGCGGGTTCTGCATCCTCTGCGTACGGGCGCTGAAACCGTGCGACTTCTTCCGCCGGGTGGCCTGGCTGCCGTACCAGGCCTTGCCCGAGCCCCCCGGGGGTCTGACGTGGGACGACCTGGACCGGGCTGCTTACCTGGAGGTGCGAAAGGGCGGTCGCACGGGGCGCAAAGGCGACTCCACAACCCGGCTTTACCGGGGATTCTATGCCTTCAGGATGCTTACGCTGCGGCTGCCGCCCCTGTTTCCGCTGGCCATTGTGGCCTGGCTGCCCGGGGTTGACCGGCTGGGCGAGCGGGCGTATGCCTGGGTGGCGGCCAACCGTTACCGCATCAGTCGCCGTTGCCGGTTGAAGGCGGGCCCCTAGAAGACAGGCCGGATGGAGACAGGCCGGCAATCGGCGGACCGGCAGGAACGGGACCCCTGAAGGCCGTAACTCCCGCCTCCCTTCGGCGCCGCATCTTGCCTCGACCTTGGGCAGGCGATTCCCACGACAAATTGCGCCGTGACCTTCCCCGGTTGCGGGGAAGAGCAACTGGCGTTGCCATCGCCGTTCCTGGCATTGGCTAGTAGGTCATCGCTATTGAAGTGATGGATGGCGCTTGCCTATCGCCATTCCTGTGGAAAACTGATCCTACAAGTTGCTCCGAGGTTCCCGCCTGCGCGGGAATGACGGTTTATCCCCGACCCATCAATACAATCTGGTTGAACTGTTAGGGGCTGTCGTCAAACTGAAGATTGAAGATTCCCAGAGTACCATTTCGTCGTTCCCGCGAAGGCGGGAACCTCGCCGGCTTTAGTCAAGATTCCTCCCGTTTCAAGCATGACAAGCCGATATGACGACACCCCCCTAGCGGAGTACCCCTGTAAACAGGTGGCCGCCGTACCCTCCCTCGAACCCGGGGAGGCGGATCAGTTCCCCGTCAAAGCCCGCTTCTTCCATCAGCCGGAGCCAGGTGGTTGAGGGGAACAGGCCGGAGGTGTGGCGGTCTTCCACAACTTCCGGCCCGTCTTTGCCGTGGAGTATGAAAAAGAAAATGGACTCTATTATCGTGTCCGCCGGGTCGGGGTCGAAGCAGTACTCGATAACGGTGAAGGGGGGAGTGGCGTGGTCGCACACCCAGTGGAGCACCCGGGGGCCGGTGAAGCTCTCCTGGATAAAATCGGGGGTCAGCAGCAGCACTCCCCCGGGCTTCAGGTGCGCGCGGGCGGTGGCCAGGGTGTCCCGCAGGTCCTGCTCTGTAAGGAGGTAGCAGACGGCGTCGTGGATGGCCACCGCGTCGAAGGCTTGGCCAAGGCGGACGGTGCGCATGTCGCCCTGGTGATGGGGGATACCAGGGTTGAGGTCCCGCGACAGGGCCAGCATCTGGGGCGATAGGTCAACGGCCGTCACCTGGAACTCGCCGGCCAGGTGGCTCAGGGTGTGGCCGCCGCCCGACCCCAGTTCCAGCACGGAGTGGCGCCCCGGGCCCAGCTTTTGGCGCAGGGCCTCCCGCCAGTGGCCGGCGTCCTCCGCGTAGTCCTCGGGCGGACTGAAAGCGGGCCACAGGTAGGCCAGGTCGGTGTACAGCCGGTGCGGTGCGGTCACTATGCTATTATACGGAAACTCAAGCCACATGGAGGACCACGGAGAGGAAAGGTAGCGGAAAATGGGAAAACTCGACGGCAAGGTTGTGGTGGTAACCGGCGCCAGTCGCGGCATTGGAGCCGAGATATCGGCCAGATTTGCTGCGGAGGGCGGCCGCATTGTCTGCGCGGCCCGGACTCTGCGGGAAGGGGACCATCCACTGGAGGGTTCGCTGGAAAAGACGGTGGCCGACATCCGGGATGTCGGTGGCGAGGCGACGGCAGTGGCCGTAAACCTGGCCCAGCCCGAGGAGTGCGAACGGCTCATTGACGAGGCCCAGGCCATTTACGGCCCGGTGGACGTGCTGGTCAATAACGCTGCCCTCACCTACTTTATTCCCGTCAAGGACTTTCCCACCAGCCGGTGGGTCCGGTCGTGGGAGGTGAACTTCCACGCTCCCTTCATATTGAGCAAGGCTGCGCTGGGACAGATGGTTCCCCGGGGTTCGGGCAGCATCGTCAATATTTCATCCGGGGCCGCGGTGGGGCCCGGGCGGGGGCCGTACGGGGACAGCGCCAGCCTGGCCGGGGGTACCTGCTACGGGGCGGAGAAGGCGGCCCTGGAGCGGTTTACCCAGGGGCTGGCCAGTGAGGTGTACGAGTTCGGAATTTCGGTGACGTGCCTTTCGCCCTCCCTGGTGGTGCCCACCCCGGGCACCGTCTATCACAACCTGGTGACCGGCATGGACGACCCTAAGGGGGAGCCGCCGGCGCTGATGGCCGACGCTGCCCTGCTGCTGGCCACGGAACCCCTGGACGCGGTGACCGGTCGGGTGACGTACAGCCAGCAGATTCTGCAGGAATTCGGCTGGATTTCCCAGGCGCAGGGACGGGGGGTTACGCTGCCGGGGACGGGGTTCAGCGAGATTTAGCCAGACCGGCACGGCAGCTGGCTCGGGGGAAATGCCGGCCGCCCTCTTTCGCCGACACATTGGGGGTTCAGGCTGACGACGTGAGGGATTGGGCAGGTCACCCGTAGCATAATTGCCGCTCAAGTTTCACTGGGGCTGGCAACAATGGATGATGGCACCCTGAGCCTGCCGATGGGTCTGAACTCCTCGCTGAGAGCCGCCGCCCTGCCGGCAGCGAAGGTATCGCAACGATTCAGGTGGTTTATAGCAGGCAGGGGCGGGTTTCAAACCCGCCCTGGCTGCATTTCGACCGTTCTGCCTGTGCCATACCACCCGAAATGGAAAGGTTGCGGCGGCGAATATCTCGTTGAGCCCTATCTGGCCCCGTGTTAGAATTTCCCCGATTTCCCCAACGAGGATATGGTCCCATGGCAACAATTCTTGACGGCGTGGAGCTGGGCCGGGAAGTACGGGCCGAGGTGGCCGCCGGCGTGGCCGAAATGCAGGCGAGGCACGGCGTAACCCCGGGCCTGGCGGCGGTGCTGGTGGGCGGCGACCCCGCTTCCGCCATCTACGTCCGCAACAAGGGCCGCGCCTGCGACGAAGCCGGCATGTTCAGCGAGATTTTCCACCTCTCCGAGGAAACCACCCAGGCGGAACTGCTGGAGCTGGTGGCCCGCTTGAACACCGACGACCGCTTTCACGGCATCCTGGTCCAGCTCCCCCTGCCTCCCCAGATCGAGGAAACGGTCATCATCGAGGCCCTCAATCCCGCCAAGGACGTGGACGGACTGCACCCCTTTAATCTGGGCAAGCTGCTGCAGGGCGTCCCCGACTTCATTCCCGCCACCCCGGCCGGCATCCAGCAGATCCTCCTCCGCCACGGCTACGACCCCTCCGGCAAGCACGTGGTGGTCTGCGGTCGCAGTAATATTGTCGGCAAGCCCCTGGCAACCCTGCTGCTGCAGCGGCGGGAAGGCTCCAATGCCACCGTCACCGTCACCCACACCCGCACCGCCAATCTGGCTGACATTACCCGCCAGGCCGACATCCTCGTGGCCGCCATAGGCCAGCCCAGGGCCATTACTGCCGACATGGTCAAGGACGGGGTGGTGGTGATTGACGTGGGCGTAAACCGGGTGGACGACCCCAGCCGCCGCCGTGGGTACCGCCTGGAAGGGGACGTGGACTTCGAGCCCGTGTCGGCCAGGGCCGAGGCTATCACCCCCGTCCCCGGGGGCGTCGGCCCCATGACCATTGCCATGCTGCTGGTCAACACCCTTACCGCCGCCCGCATCAGCATTCACGGTCGCTAGACCGGCAGTAGCATTGCGAATTAGGTGATATGTAGCAAGTAGGGGTGGGTTTGAAACCCACCCTGACTGGATTTGGACCGTCCTGCCCGTGCGATACCACCTGAAATGGTAAGCTTTCTGAACCAACTGGAGCCTTGACATACCGACGCAGGGGCGTCCCTTGAGGCCGCTCTTGCCCAATGATAGCCCCCGGGGAACACCCATCAATAAGGAGCGCCAATCCCCATGACCGAACCGCAGCAACCCACCGAAGAACCCCAGGACTTCAAGCTTCCGTCCCCCGGCAGCATAGCCTGGCAGGACCTTACCGTTCCGAACGCCCCGGAAATTCGCGACTTTTACTGCCAGGTTGTGGGCTGGACCTATACCGACCACGACATGGGCGACTACGCCGACTACAACATCAACCTGCCCGGCGGCGGCCCGACCGTGGCCGGCATCTGCCACGCCCGCGATTCCAACGCCAATGTGCCGCCCCAGTGGCTGGTATATATTGTAGTTGAGGATGTGGCCCAAAGCGCCCAAAAATGCGTTGAACTGGGGGGCAAGTTGATTGACGGCCCCCGGGACATGGGCGGCCAGTCTTTCTGCGTAATCCAGGACCCCGCCGGCGCCGTTGCCGCCCTCATCGGCGGCTGACCGGAGTGACCGGTCCCGCTGACCCCATGCGCACCGACGACTTCGACTACCACCTGCCACCGGAGTTGATCGCCCAGGCCCCGGTGGAGCCCCGTGACGCATCCCGCCTGCTGGTTCTGGACCGGGCTACCGGGGGCGTGGAGCACCGCCGGTTCACCGACGTCCTGGAACTCATACCCCCCAACGCCGTGCTCGTGCTGAACCACAGCCGAGTCATTCCCGCCCGCCTCTACGGCAGGCGCAGGGATACCGGCGGCCGGGTGGAACTCCTCCTGTTGCGCCGCGAGGGGGAAGGCATCTGGCAGGCCCTGGGGCGGCCAGGACGGGGCCTGCGCCCGGGTTCCGTCATCCGGTTGGAACCGCCGGATTCTTCGGCAAGCCTCCCCAACCAGGCAGGCTTCCCGGTCTCCGTGCCCTCATCAGGGGAACCCGTGGAGGCTGAGGTTATCTCGGTAGAAAACGAGGGAATCAGGCGCGTCCGCCTTTCCGTGGAGTCGGAAATTGACCGGCTGGGCGAAATGCCGCTGCCGCCCTACATCCACCAGCCGCTGACCGACCCGGAACGCTACCAGACCGTGTACTCTCGCGAACCGGGCAGCGCGGCGGCCCCAACGGCCGGCCTTCACTTTACCCCTCAACTGCTGGATGCCCTGCGAGCCCGGGGTGTCAGGACCGCCTTCCTGACCCTGCACGTGGGACTGGACACCTTCCGGCCCGTCTCCGAGGACAACCCCCGGGAACACGCTATCCACACCGAATACTACGAGCTTCCAGCCAAGGCAGCAGAAATCCTTTCCGACGCCAGGGCCCGGGGCGGGCCCATCATCGCCGTGGGCACAACGTCGGTGCGAACGCTGGAGCAGGTGGGCAGAGACCTGGCCGAGTCGGGGGGGCCGGAGGGAGCTTCAATAAGGCCGGTAAGCGGCCAGGCCGACCTCTACATCCTGCCTGGGCATCAATTCCGGTTGGTGGACGGTATGATCACCAACTTCCACCTGCCTCGTTCCACCCTGGTTATGCTGGTGTCGGCCTTTGCGGGCCGGCAGAACATCCTGGCGGCCTACCAGGAGGCCATTGCCGAGAAGTACCGCTTTTACAGCTTCGGGGACGCCATGCTGATCTGGTGACTACCCATTCTCATGGGGCCCACCAGCATGAGGCGGCGGCTCCTCAAAATCCTCACCCCGTTCCCGGGCTTCCATCATCCGATCGTACCAGGCCCCCCATTCATCGTCGGCCTGCTCTCGGCCGGCATTCTGGCCTTCCTCGCGCCCCTCCTTGATCCCCTCTTCGCGCCCCTCTCTGAGGCCTCTTTCCAGGCCCCTTGCCTCACCCTCGTTGAACCGGTTCGCCAGGTATTTTTCCAGGATCAGCTTGTGCAGCACCAGGAACCCCTTACTCCCCAGCCTGGTCGCGGGAGGCTTGAGGCGGCGGCTCCTCAAAATCCTCACCCCGTTTCCGGGCTTCCAGCATTCGCCTGTACCATGCGCCCCACTCATCGTAAGCCTGCTCTCGGCCGGTATTTTGGCCTTCCTCGCGCCCCTCCTTGCGACCCTCCTTGATCCCCTCCTCGCGCCCCTCTCTGAGACCTCTTTCCAGGCCCCTTGCCTCACCCTCGTTGAACCGGTTCGCCAGGTATTTTTCCAGGATCAGCTTGTGCAGCACCATAACCGCCTCTATCGTACCCACAATCCAGATTGCCACCGCGGTCGCCGCCGCGGCATCCAGGTATATTGCCTTGATCGTTTCCGTGGTGGAGTCGTTTGCCACGTAGTATATCTCATACCAGATTGCCACCGCAGTCAGCAAATTGGCAATGAGGATCGCCGTCAGGACAAAAAATGAAAAGTCTCCGATTCTTTGATACAAGCCGCTGTCACCGTGCGCCAGGGTGTCTGGTTCTACGCAGGCAACAGGCTAATGCAGGTCGGGCCCTGTGGGCAACAGCCGGCCGTCAGTAGTTATGCGAGGTAATGAAGCGGTTATTCGGGGAACTGGAGCATTTGCAGGACGTTGCCGTCGGGGTCCTTGAAGGTGGCTACCCAGCCACCCCAATGTTCCTGCTCGGGAGGCCGCAGAAACTCCACGCCGGCCTGGGCCAGGCGCTGGTGTTCCCCGTGAATGTCCTCCACGCCCAGGTGCGGCATCATCCGGAAGGGATCGCCGCTGGCGCCGCTCACCCCGTCGTGAATGCCAATGTTGAAGCGCATGTTGTCGCCCAACTGGAAGGATATGAAGTCGCCGTGGTTGGAGTGCAGGGGTAAACGCAGCAGCTCGTGGTAGAACCGGTACAGCCGGTCCAGGTCGTCGGTCCAGACAGTTATTCCAACCACGCTGGTGATCATGGTCAATTATTCCCCATCTCGGTAAGCTGGAATCGACTGCCCGTTGGCTGCGGTGGGCATCCGCCCCCTAAACTTGGGAGGCCTCTTCCCGGTCCCGACGTTCCAAGGCGCAGCGGCGGCACCACCCGTGAAAGTCCACGCGCTGCCACGCCACGTCGAAGTTGGACTCTTCGGAAATCAACGCCTTCAACCGCAGCACCGCCTCCTGCCCCAGGCTGGTATCCACCACGTTGCCGCATTCGATGCACACCAGGTTTACGTGGGGTTCCAGGTTGGACTCGTAACGCGACAGCTTGGCAAAGGGCAATTCCTGGATCAGCCCGCTCTTTTCCAGCACTCCCAGCGTGGAATAGATGGTGGCCAGCGTCATTGAGGGGAAATGGTCCCTCACCCGCTCGTAAATCTGCTGTACCGAGGGATGGTCCGTCGAGTTAAGCACCGCCTCCGCGATGGCCAGCCGCTGCGGCGTCACCCGAACTCCCCAGTCCCGAAGCCAGGCGACCAGTTCCTGCTGAGTCATATGCGCTCCAGGGCGGGCCTGCTCCCCGCCCCACGGGCGATGCCTTGGCTTGCCGACACCGGCCCTTCAAATGGAAAACTACTGCCAATCAACTATAAACCCGCGTCACCGGGTACGCAAGTTCAGCCCGCCGCCAGGGCAATCGCGCTTCAATTGAATGTCATGCTGAGCGAAGCCGAAGCATCTAAATTCTATCCCTGGAGCCACCTTCACTACCCGCAGATGGGCTGAAAATGAGGACTTCAGGACCTTTGGCAGGCTCATGGTGGCATCTTCTCTTGCCTGCCGAATTCGTGCCGCCTATAGCGCGCATTTATAGTGCTGCTGCCCCTGGCCGCCTGCCCAATTTGGCTGCCTCCGCGCTGGACGTGTTAATATTCTCGAAAACAACCCGTTTCCACTCCCCGCTAAGCGCTTACTCTTACCCCAGGCTTCAGGCATGTGCCACTTTCCAGTAAGGAGGAGATGATATGAGCGTGGCGAAAACCATCTATGTCGGCATGCACGACGGCGTATGCTCAATTACCAGCGAGGACGGCGGGTCCTCCTGGCGGCAGGGCCCCGTTACCGCCTTGCCCCACGCTGCGGCCCGGCTGGCGGCCAGTCCCTTAAATCCCCAACGGGCCTACCTGGCGGCCTACGAAGCCGGCGTTTACCGCACCGACGACGGCGGGAACAGTTGGACCCACCTCGCCTCCTACCCCTCCCCGTACGCCCACAGCGTCCTGGCCCACCCCACCGAGGAGGATACCCTGTTCGTGGGCAGCGAACCGGCTACGGTATATCGTTCCCGCGACGGCGGAGAGACCTGGTCGGAGCTGGAGGGATTCACCCGGGTTCCCGAGGCCGTTGACTGGGGATTCCATTCCCCCACCCGCGACTCTCATGTCCGCGACCTGCGCGTCGCCCCCAACGACGCCAACCTCCTGTACGCCGGCATTGAGGTGGGCGGCATGGTCTGCTCCGGCGACGGCGGCGCCAACTGGCGGCAATTGCCGGGACTGAACGACGACATTCACTGTGTCGCCCTGAGCGACGCCCGGCCCGACAGCGTCTATGTGGCCACGGCACGCGCCCCCTATCGCTCCAGTGATGGTGGCGCCAACTGGCAGCCCATCAACGAGGGACTGGACCGGCGCTACACCCTGCACATCTCCCCCGCTCCCGACGATGCCAACCTGGTGCTGGTTACCGTGTCGGAAAATGCCCGCCGGCTCAATCCCATGTTCTACCGCTCAACCGATGGCGGCGATTCCTGGCAGCTGGTGGATGAAGTTGGCCAGGGCACGGAACCTGCCCAGATGGTCGTGGCCTTCGAGTGGGACCCCGCCGACCCCAGCCGGGTGTATGCCGGCGCCGATGGAGGCCATGTGTACCAGAGCTCCGATCGGGGACTAACCTGGCAGGAGCTGCCCGTACACCTATCTTCCGTCGCCGTTGGAGCCTTGGCCGTAAGCTCCGGCTGAAGCCCTGCCGCGACTGAACCGCCGGCGGACGAGCAAGACTGTATTGATGGCTTGGGTTTTAGCCGTCCTTATACCGCCGGCGCTGACCTCCCGCGGATTCGTGGTCCCTGGTTAGCGCCGGCGGGCAGTGCTCCCTTTCTGGCCGTCATTTGAAAACAGTTGGACTGCTGGAACAAAAAAGACAGCGGGCTGCCCGTGGACAGCCCGCTGTTGCTGCTCCCGTTGAGTAAGGGATTACTTGTCCGACAGGCAGGCCTCGCAGTTGACGTAAAACTCGAAGCGGTGGCCCACAATCTCCCCAGGAATCTGCTCGCTCAGCGCCCGCATAAGGTTTTCGATGTTGGCTGCCCGGAACTCCCCCACATTCCCGCACTTGACGCAGATCGTGTGGTGGTGGTGCTCCACGCTGGAAAGGCTGTATCTCGGGGCGCCGTCCAGCATGTTGAGCCGGCACAGCACTCCCGCGTTCAACAGCAGCTTGACCGTCCGGAAGACCGTGGCTCGACCAACCTGGGGCAGCTCAATACTGATCTCTTCAGCAGTGAACCCTTCCTTCTTGCCTTCCAGCAGTTCAATGATGGAACGCCTGGGAGCCGTGGCCCGATAACCCCGATTCTCCAGAATCGACATTATCTCGGTGCGCGTGGTAAGCGGAGCCGTCATAAGATTTCTTAACGCTGCCCTGGTAAATTGTACCTCACTACAGGGTAGCTCCTGTCGTGATATTAGCAATACGGCAATCCACCGTCAACTGTATTGATTCGCGAGGCAGGGTCTTTCGCTTATCCCCTCTCCATCGATGGGGGAGGGCCAGGGTGTGGGTGAATTTCCTGCGGGACGCCCCGAGGCCCAATGCAGTGTTCCTGTCACTGGTTGAAGCGGACCAATCTCTCCCTGATAATCGAAAGGCCCTGATTCGCGAGGCAGGGTAGTCGCATTATATGTTCAGACTACCAGGGGGCAGAAATTCGGCCGCCGAAGGTCATGTCCCCCTGCGCATCACCCCGTCAACCTGAACCCGCTATCCCGTCATCCTGAGCGAAGCCGAAGGATCTAAACTCCCTCCCCTCCAACCCCCTCCAGGAACCCCACCCCCACTGACACCTCCCCCTTCC
>JAPPJA010000231.1 GCA_028874675.1 Chloroflexota bacterium | reverse complement strand
GAACTATATAGGCTGGCTGAAGGTTACGTGGAGAAAGGCAGCCTGGAAAGAACCCTTCAATACTTGAAGCAAGCGTAACTCATTCCCCTACCTTCTGTAACTGTAGCCCTGGGGGGTGCGTTCGCAGTTGAGGCGGCGATTGAGGTGCAGGCCTTCGAGGACGAACTCGACGGCGGAGGCCTGGAGCTCGGGGCGGGGGTCGTCGGTGATGAGGGCCACCGCTTCCGCCAGTCCTTCCACTTCTGAAGCCATGGGCAGGTAAGCGCCTGCCGGCTTATCGCTGCCCGTTTCCGCCTGGCTCCCCAGGTCAAAGGCGGTCACCACGTCGTCCAGCGCGTCCACGTCGAAGTAGCGGCCGAAGACCCGCAGCACCGCCCGCTTGGTCAGATCCTCCATCACCCGGTCCTCGCGTCCCTCCTCGAAGGTTTCCAGTTCGATTTTGCCGCCGAAGGAGGCGGAGATATAGGGCAGGTCGCTGATGCGCGGGCAGGCCACCGTATCGCCCGCCCGGATGGCGCGGCGGACGGCATTGCTGAGCAGGGTTTCGTAGTTGGCGATGGAGACACGGACGCTGACGCCGGAGCGCTGGTTGATCTCGTTGCTGGCGCGGGCCTGGGCGGTAATCTCGGCGAGTATCTCCTTAATGTACTGGGGGATGACCAGGTTGTCCTCGTCAATGAAGCGGGCCCGCTCCTGGTCCATGATGGTGATCTCTTCCTCGATGTGGCGGGGGTAGTGGGTGTGGATCTGGGAGCCGTAGCGGTCCTTCAGGGGTGTAACGATGCGGCCCCGGTTGGTGTAGTCCTCGGGGTTGGCGGTAGCCACCACATAGACGTCCAGGGGCAGGCGAATGCGGTAGCCCTTGATCTGGACGTCCCGCTCCTCCATCAGGTTGAAGAGGCCCACCTGGATGCGTTCGGCCAGGTCGGGGAGTTCGTTGATGGAGAATATGCCGCGATTGGTGCGAGGGACCAGGCCGTAGTGGATGGCCAGTTCGTCGGAGAGGTGGCGTCCCTCGGCGACCTTGATGGGGTCAATCTCGCCGATGAGGTCGGCGATGGAAATGTCGGGGGTGGCCAGCTTTTCCGAGTAGCGGTCCTCGCGTCCGATCCACTCGATACCGGTGTCGTCGCCGGATTCGGCAATGGTGTCGCGGCAAGCCTGGCAGATGGGATTGAAGGGGTCGCAGTTAATCTCGCAACCGGCGATCTTGGGAATGGCCTCGTCCAGCAGGTTTACGAGGCTGCGGATGAGGCGGGACTTGGCCTGGCCGCGCTCGCCCAGGAGGATGACGTCCTGCCCGGCAAGGATGGCGTTTTCCAGCTGGGGGATGACGGTATCCTCGAAGCCGATGATGCCTGGGAAGACAATTTCCTCGGCGCGCATTTTGGCCACCAGGTTGTTGCGCATTTCCTCGCGCACCGGAAGGACACGATAGCCGCTGTCGCGCAGTTCACCGATGGTAGCGGGCCGGTTGGCGCCCAACTGGGTAATTGAGGTCATGGCTTCCCTCCAAGGCCAGGCAAAGGATTTTCAGCTACAAGACGGTCAGGCCAGTATAGCACAGGGTGCCTTGCGCCCGGCCCGAGGTTTTGTTTTCCACGAAGGACACGAAGAATCACGAAGAGAGAGTTTTATCCACTAATGGGGACGAATGTTCACTAATGGTGGGTGGGATGGTAAATGGGCTCGTCGAAGCCGAGGAGGTCTCAGATGACGCGGAAAAGCCCGACGATCTTCAACGTGCGGGCCATCTTCCCCAGGGGGTGTCGTCAAATCGGCTCGTCATGCCTGAAACAGGAGGAATCTTGGCTACAACCGGCGAGGTTCCCGCCTTCGCGGGAACGACGAAGTGGTGCGCTGGGAAGCTTGAAGCTTCAATTTGACGACAGCCCCTATGGCAGAGACACCCAACCGGGAAGAGGGGGTTTGGGTTTACCAGTTATTGGCCATTACCACCATCAACAGGGCGAAGCATACGAGGAAGACGGCGCCGGCGGCGAGGACGCAGCCACAGCCCACGCCCTTGCTTCCGCCAGTCCGCTCCACCAGCCAGACCACTCCCACGATCACCAGGGCTATGAAGCTGACCATCAGCAGCAGTATCAGCAGCTGGGACAATTCGAAAGGGCCAATTTCCATGGTGGAATCTTATCATGGCGCCGTGGGGCTGGAAGATGGCGTCGCGGGTGGGGCAGGGCGTTCACGTCCCAGATTCAGGCTGCAGGCGGCACGAGTCTAGTTGGCAGCAGTCATGTCATCCTGAGACTGGCGAAGGGCCTAAAGTCTTTATCCTCGGGCCGGTTGCGAGCGGGGAAGCTGGTTCCAGGCATGGATCTCAGATGCTTCGGCTTCGCTCAGCATGACATTCAATTAAAGCGCGA
>JAPPJA010000268.1 GCA_028874675.1 Chloroflexota bacterium | reverse complement strand
TCCGGGCCATAGCCAGCTCCACCAACTGGAACCGCCCACCGGGGTCTGCTCCGCCTTTGGCGGCGGGGGCTTGGGCGGGGGGACGTGGAGGGCCCGGTAGGGGGCGTCGGCCCCGAGGTTCACCGCCGGCGCCGTGTTAGACGCTTGGACCAGGGACAGGCTCTCCGTGCGAGTGCGGGTAACGGGACCGCGCTGGCTCTCCACCGCCCGCACGTGCTCCTTGTGGTGGACGTAGATGCGCACCGTCTTGACGGTCCGGCTCTCGCCGCAGGCGCAGGTCACCCGGCGGGTGTACACGTCGGTGCGGGCCGGGTGGTGGACGGTCTGCAACATGGGCGGACGGGGGACGTTCAGCGTCGCCGTCAGGTCCGCCGTGATTTCCAGGCCGTTGACCGCCCGGTTGTTGGCCACGGGCAGGGTGAAGGCGGTATCGCCGTCCCGGACGAAGGTCGCCGTGGTGGAGTGGCCGCCCCACGCAACGCTCACGGTGCCCGTGATGCCGGTGACGGTGGCGTCCAGCAGGGCCGGCACCGACTGGCTGAAGTGGCCGCCGTACACCGGCAGGTCCTCCTCGTGCCTGGTCTCCGCGATGCACTCCGAGGAGATGACGCCGGCGATGCGCCCCGGCGTCCACTCCAGGGGGGTGACCTCCAGGTCGCACAGCTCACCCTCGGCGGTGGGCAGGGGGTAGGGAATCTGATGGCTCTTCAGCGACGCCGCGCCGGAGAAACCCAGGGCGTCCTGCCAGGAGAAGGTGAACGACGGCGACGGGCCGTCCAGGGTCAGGTTGTAGCTCTTGCTCTGGCCCGCCGCCAGGCCGGTGTTGAAGCCCATCTTCAGGGTCTTTCCGGTCCTGCCGCCGAAGACCCTTCCCTTCAGGTCCAGGTCGTGGGCGGCCCGCAGGGTGACGGCGGCGGTGTCGCCGGAAACGGACAGCCGCTCCACGTAGACGCGGCGGCCCGGCACCGGGTCCGGCGGCTCGAAGTAGATTTCGCCCAGCCGCCAGGCGTCGCCGTAGGGGTTGTCGTCGGGGTCGTCGGCCAGGGCGCTGCCCGGCAGCGCCCAGAAGGTCAGCGCCAGCAGCCCGGCCATGGGCAGCAGCTTGCGCCAGGGCCAACCACGCCCCCGGCGTGGAGACTTCCGCCCAGCGGACTCGCCGCCGGTGGGACGATGGTCCGTCACCAGGTCCCGGTCGCTGGGCCGGCCCTTGCCGAACCAGCGGTGGGGACGGAAGGGACGCCGCCCCTTCTGCCGAGCGGCCTTCACCGCATTGCCCACCTTGCCCGCCGCCTTCTTCGCCAGCAGCCGCAGGGGGTCTGGCTTGGCCTCGGGCTGAGGCGGCGCCTCGCTGATGGCCAGCTCCGCCGGACACCCGGCGTAGCGCCGGGCGCCCAGGTTGAACTTCAAAAGGTCGGCGGCCACCAGGGGCAGCCCCCGCCCGCCCACCTTGCCCACGGTCATGGCGATGCCCAGGACTCCCAGCAGGATGGCGATGCCCAGCTTCAGCCCCGAGGGGCCGAAGGGGAAGTAGCGATAGACGCCGTAGGCCACGGCGCAGGTCGCCACCACCGCCACGATCTGGGGGAAGGTGAACCACAGCAGGGCCTTGTCCTCGGCCTGCACGTGGGTCGGTACTTCGTGCTCTCTCATTCCTCACCTCCTACGCGCTGCCGTTGCCGCCGTCGCCGCCCGGTCCGAAGAACCGGGTGGTGGGGTCGGGCAGGTCGTCGATGTCCACCGGGCTGCCCACCACGGCGTTGATCACCAGCTCGACGACGCCGTAGGCGACGAGGGCCAGGACAATGCCGGCCAGGGCGGTCATCATGGCGGACTTGCCCCGCTCCATCTGGTTGGGCGCGCCGGAGGCGGTGAGGTACATGTAGGCGCCGTAGATGAAGTAGCCCACGCCGACCACGCCCACCAGTCCCAGCAGGATGCCCACCAGGTTCGATACGGTCTGTGTCAAATCGTCCATAAGGTCTTTCTCCTTTTCGCTCCTCGGTTTTGGTTCGCTGTTGTTCGGCCGGTCGTTCCCGTCCGCTTACTGGCACATGGCGCAACTCCTGGAGGGTTGGACGGCGGGGACGCTTTCCCCGCCGGTTGGTTGTCGCGTTGTAGTTCGGGCTACGGTCCCTGGCTGCGAGGTGTGGGACCGCCCTGGCCCGCCGGGGTGGAGTTCTGGGCCGCCGAGTTCACCGCGCCCCCGGCGGCGCTGGCCGCTCCGGTGGCCCCGCCTACCGCTGCCGCTGCGCCGGCCGCCGCCCCCGCCGGGCCGCCGGCGGCTCCGCCCGCAATGAGGCCCAGGGATCGGGCCGAGCGCATCATCCCGCCGGGCAACGACATCCCGAAGTAGAGGGTGTGCAGCCAGGCGTCGAAGGTGCCGT
>JAPPJA010000223.1 GCA_028874675.1 Chloroflexota bacterium | reverse complement strand
CTCCCGACGCAATCAGGAACAGGGACAGGGGCCCCATCCAGCGCGGGTTGTAGCGGTCGTAGATGTAGCCAGCAATGGCGGGTACCCACAGGCCAAAGGTCTGGTGGGGCAGAAGCACCAGCATAACCACCAGGGGACTGTAGCCCAGCCCGTCCTCCACCACGATGGGCACCAGGGTGAAAATGACCAGCATGGACATGTGGCAGGTAGTGTTGCTGAACAGGGCCATGGAGAAGTACTTGCGCTTGAAGTACCGGAAATCAAGGAAGGGTTCAATGCTGCGCAATTGCAGCACGATGAACAGGCCAGCCAGGGCCAGGCTGAGCACGTGCATGGGGATGTGGTAACCCAGCGCATCGGGCGTGGTGAAGGACTCTGCGCCGTCATGCAGGTGGGATCCGGAAAGAATGAAAGTGCCAAGCACGGCCACCAATACCGTGGCGGCCACGTAATCAATCTTCACCCTGGCCCGTTCGCCGCCGGACTGAGCCCACTGGAAACCCTGGTACTTCAATACGGGGAAAGAGAACCAGATGGCGAACAACCCAACCACCAGGGCCGACAGGTAAACCAGTCGCCAGCTTATGAACTCCAGGAACAGACCGAAGAGCAACAGCCCGATCAAGGTGCCGAATCGGGAGGCGGTGACGGGGACGGCGAAGGCCCTTCCCCGCTCGTTGGGTTCGTAAACCAGGGCAATGATGGCATTGGAGTTGGAGATTATCAGGGCGCCGCCAAACCCGCCCAGCCCGCACCAGAGAATGAGTTGCCACAAGGTCTGGGAAGTGGTGGCCATCAGGTTGGCGGCGGTGAGGACGCAGATTCCAAGGAAGAAAATTCGCACGTGGCCGAACTTCTCGCCAAGCCGGGAGGTCAGGAAAACGGTGCTGCCCAGCATGAGGAGGCGGATGATCACCGTCCAGGTGGCATCATCCACGTCCACGTTGAAGTAGTCGGCTACAGAGGGTGTGGCCAGGGTAACGGGCAGGAAGGTTAGCTGGACCAGGAGCTGGGAAGCGGCCAGCGCCAGCAAAGTCTCAACTCTTTGCGGCGTGCCCCCCAACTCACGGAAGGCGCTGACAATGTTCAGCCGGTCAAGAATTAAGGATAATATTCCCACGAATCTTTTCCACCAGACGCAAACGGCGACTTGCCCAGTCTAGGTAGCGCCGTCCCCAATGTCAAATTGGGAGACGGTAGGGTAACTGTTCAGAATTGAAGGAATTGCCTGCCCTTACACCTGTCATACCCCCGACCTCGTAGGAACGTATGGCCATGCGCCCCTACCCAATCCACGCCTTGCGCAGGTTCGAGATTCCCGCCTGCGCGGGAGCGACGGGTTTTCCAGCCTTGTAACACACCAACTTTGAACTCTTACACGGCAGGGCCAGGGCCACGGTCCAGGTTTCATTGCTGCATGAACAGAGCTGGCCCCTGTGCGTGCCCTGCCGGTTTCCCGCCAATCCATCCAACGCCAATCCAACCAATGGGAAACCCCACTGCCGCCCAGGCCATGCCTGCCGCGCCCCGGGAAATATGGCATAATGGGGCGAATCCAACCCGTACAACTGCAACGATAAGGAAATGGTCATGTTCGACAAGATTCAGCACATTGGCTATTACTGCGCCGACCTGGAAGCCGCCATTGCCTGGTACAACGAGGGTTTTGGCGCACTAAGCGCCGGAGGCGGCGACGTGGCCAGCAGTGTCCAGGTGCCCGGCGGCGGAATCAACGCCTTCTTGCGTTTCGGCCAGGTGGAGGTGGAACTGATCCAGCCCGCCGATACTTCCGGCCTGCCCAGGGACGGCCTGGTTATGCACCATGTGGCCTACGTGGTCCCCGACATCCACAAGGCCATCGAAGAGTGCAAGGCCCGGGGATTCCGGTTCGCGGCCGACGCTCCCCGCACCAACCAGCTGGGTCAGCAGCTGCTCTACTTCCACCCCGAGACTACCAACAACATCCTGATGCACCTGACCCAACTACCGGCGCCGGAGAACGCGGTTATGACCGGCGTGGGCGGCGGCGTGCAAGCTTCCAAGATTGTCCACGCCGGTTACCTTGTGCCCGACCTGGACGAGGCCATCGCCTGGTACGTGGACAAGTTCAATGGCGAGCACATTGGCGGGGGTCCCTCGCGCACGGGCAGCCGCAGCGCCTTCGTCAACTTCGGGCAAGTACAGGTGGAGTTAATCGAGCCTCACGATCCAGCACGGCTGGGCGGCCACCACGCCATGGACCACGTGGGCTACGTGATGGACGACATCCAATCAGGCATTGACGACTGCTGCGGCCGTGGTTTCAAATTCGTCGCAGACACGCCCAAAACCAACAAGGTGGGTAACCACGTCCTCTATTTCTTTCTCTTAAACACAAATGAAGATGACCAC
>JAPPJA010000519.1 GCA_028874675.1 Chloroflexota bacterium | reverse complement strand
TCGACATCGCCGGACAGGGCATTGCCCAGCACGTCAGCATGCTGGAGTCCATCCGGCTGGCCGTCGAACTGGCCCGGGGCAACGGCCTGTCCGATTTCTAGGGAACAATTGGGAGGGTCCCGCCCCCATCAAGACGAAAGGACGGGTTGGGAGAGGGCGAAGAACCGACCCCAACTCTCCCACCCTTCGTGCCGGAAAAAGCTGGTTTCCAGTCCCTTTCCCCCTGGCGTGAGCCCCGATTGTGGGCGGCGATGTCCGGGAAATGTCGGGAATGCCTGTCCGGGTGCTCGAACGGCTTTGGCGCGAGGAGAGACTGTCAATTGCCAAATGCTATAATGTCAGCCGTTGTCTGGAGCCAGTGATACCGGGTAACTCTTGAATGCCAACTTGTCGGGAAGAGGATAACTCATGAAGTTAGCTTTCATCGGTGGCGGAACCATGGCCGAGGCCATATTGGGCGGCGTTTTGGCCGCCGAGCTGGCTGACCCTTCGGACGTGGCCATAGGCGAACCCGTCCCCCAGCGCCGCGACTACCTGTCTGAGCGGTACGGCGTTCACACCCACCAGGACAACCTCAAGACTGCGGAAGGCGCGGACCTGGTGGTCCTGGCCATTAAGCCCCAGGACCTGCCGGTCGTCTTCGGTCAGCTGGGCGGCAGGCTGGACCCATCCCAGGCAGCCCTTTCCATTATCGCCGGCGCCAGGATGTCCACCCTGTCCCAGGGCCTGCAGCACGACTCCGTCATCCGCGTAATGCCCAACACCCCGGCCCAGATTGGCTGCGGCATGACCCTGTGGACCTGCTCCGAACCCGTGGCGGAGAGCCAGCGGGCAATGGCCCGATCCATGCTGTCCACCGTGGGGGAGGAGATTTACGTCAGCGACGAAAAGTACCTGGATATGTCCACGGCCCTCAGCGCCAGCGGCCCGGCCTACGTCTTCATGTTCGTCGAGGCCCTGATTGACGCCGGCGTGTACGTGGGCCTGCCCCGGGACATGGCCCGCACCCTGGCCCTTCAGACCGTTTACGGCAGCACGCGGCTGGTAATGGAGACCGGCAAGCACCCCGGGGAACTCAAGGACATGGTTGTCTCCCCCGGAGGCACCACCGCGGAGGGCCTCCAGGCCCTGGAGAGGGGGGGCGTGCCCGCCGCCGTGGTTGATGCGGTCAACGCCGCCTATCTCAAGTCCATCAGGCTGGGCCAGGGCTGAGGATAAGGAGACTTCGTCCAGATGTTCGATGCCTTGCAGCTGGTTGACCTGCTTTTCACCCTGATCTACCTGTCCATCCTGGCGCGGATCATACTCACCCTGGTCCTGTCCTTCATGTCCAACGATCCTCCGCCGATGCTGGTCAACATTACCCAGGTATTCATCCAGGTCACCGAGCCTATCCTGGCGCCCATCCGCCGGGTACTCCCCACCTTCGGGATGATTGACTTCAGCCCCCTGGTCGCAATCCTGCTGCTGACCGTAATCCAGCGCATCATAATGGCAGTCCTCTGATAACCTCCCCTTCCCGCTAGCGCCGGCCCGGGACCGGCGCCCAAAACCCTGGCCGCCGTCATACCGCCGCCGGCACGGTTTTCCAATCGGCCTTTTCTACCGCCGGCTCAGCTACAAAAATGCATAGCAATCCAATTGCAACGGACTGCAAGATTATGTGCATTTATAACCCCAACAAACCTTGACGTTTTAGTTATAGTCTGTAATATATGCATTTAAAATCAAACGAGGCTGAAGGGACCGCCGGCCCTGGCGCCGCGCAAGCCTTTGAAGGAAACAGCAATGGACGGCTCGGAACTACTGCTGTTCGGTGATGCCCATACCCACCTTGATCAGTATGGCCCCGAGGAAATCCCAGGGATTCTGGACCGGGCGGCTGAGGCAGGTATCGGGTTTATCGTTTGCGCCGGAACCACTATCGAGTCCACCCGAGCTTGCATCCGCATGTCCGAAGAGCACTCGGCCTTCTACGCCGGAGTGGGCATTCACCCCATGGAAGCGCACCAGCCGGTGAATGATGTCGTCTATGCCGAGTTGGAATCCCTGGCCCGGGATAACTCCAGGGTGGTCTGCATCAGTGAAATCGGCCTTGATTACATGCCAACTTCGCCGGACCATGAGGTGCAGGACCAGGTATTCCGATCCCAGATCCGGCTGGCCAGGAGCCTCGACCTGCCCATAATTTTCCACTCCCGCGAATCCCATGCCGACGTATTCCGAACCCTTCGGGAAGAAGACGCCGGCTCCGTGGGCGGAGTAATGCATTACTTCCAGGGAGACGAGGCCACCGCAAGAGAGGCCATAGACTGCGGCTTCTTTATCTCCATGGCCCGGCCCCTGACCCGGTTGCCGCATCTCCAGGATGCCGCCCGCGCCATACCGCTGGAAAACATG
>JAPPJA010000424.1 GCA_028874675.1 Chloroflexota bacterium | reverse complement strand
ACCAGGGCTGCCGTGTCCGAACCGACAGACTCGCCCAAATCAGCGGCCGAACGATCGCCTGCCAGTTCAGTAACGGCGGTCCGCAGCTTCATCACATACTCGGCCACTTCAATGGCTGCCTGGTCCGATGCAGACCTGGCCTGCAGGGCCTCCAGCTTCTCCAGCCATTCGAGGCCTCTTTCGGCATCGTCGAACATGTCGTCCAGTGCGGTACTTGTGGTCATCCAGCAGTCCCCCTTCAATTACCAAAGGTGGCACTATTCTACCCTACCTCCCGGTCAACTTCGAATCTTGACCAGGACGAAGCTGGGGAATGGGAGAATCGAAGCCGCAGCCTGCCGGCTCAGGACTCTTGTCAGCCGCCGGGAGTTGACACGCACCTGGCCGGGTCCGACTCGGCCAGCGCCGGTGGCCTGTGGCCGGTGTGGACGTAGTCAGCTATCAGCTTGCCCGCCATTGGCCCCCGCCCAAATCCGGACGATGCCAACCCGCTTACAATGTACAGGTTCTCGAACTGGGGTATCTTGCCGATGACCGGCTTGCCGTCCAGCGAGAAGGGCATCAGGCCGGCCCATGTTCTGGCGATGGAAACCTGCCCCAGCATGGGCAGAATCTCCCTGGCGTGGCCGAAGTTTACCTCGATACCGTCCGCCTCGACCGACTTGTCGTAGCCGGCCAGTTGCCGGTCGCCGCCAAAGATTATCTCCCCGTCCCTGGTCTGCCGGCCGTAGAGATGCCTGGTGATCCGGCGGTCTCCGATGTGGGTCAGTTCAGGCGGCGTGGTCGAGTCGCTGGCCGGACCCAGCTGCCACAGCAGCGGCGACTGGGCCGCGGACAGGGAGAAGAAGACCCTGGGAGGAAGGGGCTCGGTGGCCCACATCTGGCCGCGCACTGGCACGACGCCGATCCGCAGGCCCAGCATCTCGCCCACCGGCGCACACCAGGCGCCGGCGGCCAGTACCAGGCTCCTCGCGGTGTGGACTTCCCCGGCGCAGGAAACGCGAAACTCTCCGTTGGCCTGGGGAGAAAGCTCGGTTACCTCCCGACCGGTCTTAACCTGGGCTCCCAACTGGCTGGCAGCCGCGGCCAATGCCTGGGTTGCCTTCACCGGATCAGCCTGGGCGCGCAGGGGGAAATGCACCGCCCCCTGCAGGCCTGGATTCAGTTCCGGCTCCATACCCCGCGCCTCTTCCGGGGACAGCAGTTCCAGGGTGTAGCCGGCGGACTTCAGGGATAGCACGGCATCCCGCGAGAACTCGTACTCCTTCGGTGTCTGAATGGCCTGGAGAGCCCCGGAGGCCCGAAGCTCAATGTCGTAGCCAAGTTCCAGCTGCAGGCTCCGGAAGATCTGAAGACTGCCCATTGTCAGGTATGACTGCAGGTTGGGGATGTGTCCCCAGCCCAGCGCGCCAATCCCGCCCGCGTTGACGCCCGAGGCTTCGGAAGCGATGTCGCCCCGCTCCAGCAGGGTTACACTGCGGCCATGCCGCGCCAGGTGGTACGCAGTAGAGGCCCCGGCAATGCCTCCGCCAATGACAATCACTTCCGTGTCGGCCATGCTCCTTCCCCTCCCTGCGGTCTCCCCACTATACGCCGGGGGCCAGCCAGCCTTCAACGACTGGCCCAACCGGGGCAAGGGCATCGTACCCCGCAGCCGGCAAGGCGGGATTTGCCTCAAGGGGGAGATTGAAGATAAACTCGGCCTGCCCCCAACACGTCAGTCCGAGGAGGCTTGCAACGCCATGAAGTTTGCCCTTTTCCTGCTGGGGTCCTGGACGGAACAGGAGACCAGCGCCCAGAGCCGCATATTCGGCGAGATGATGGAGCAGGTTGAGTACGCCGAAGAGGTGGGGTTTGACTCGGTCTGGATTGCTGAGCACCACTCCAGCAGGTATGGCATCTGCCCCTCGCTGATGCCCCTGCTGAGCCACATCGCCGCCCGCACGAAGAAGATCCGCCTGGGCGCCGGGGTCAGCGTACTGCCCTTCCACAACCCCATATTCCTGGCGGAAGAGAGCGCAATGCTGGATGTGCTGAGCAACGGCCGGCTGGACTTCGGTGTCGGCCGGGGCTCTGCGGACTACGAGTACGGCAACTTCAGGATTGACTTCGACACCCGGGACGTGCGCACCCAGGAGGCCCTCGACGTCATCCTGGGCCTTTGGACCCAGTCGGACTTCTCTTACGACGGCGAGTTCTACCAGGTGAAGGACCTGACCATTGCGCCCTCGCCCCTGCAGCAACCCCACCCGCCCGTGTACCTGGCGGTATCCAGGACTGCGGCCAGCGTGGATGTGGCCGTGGAGCGGGACCTGCCCATCCTGACCAGCTTCTCCATGCCTGAGGCCGACAACCTGGGCCTCCTTTCCCTGTATGAGGAACGGTGCGCCGCGGCAGGGA
>JAPPJA010000414.1 GCA_028874675.1 Chloroflexota bacterium | reverse complement strand
GCTAGGTGGTGTCGTCAAATTGGCTCGTCATGCTTGAAACAGGAGGAATCTTGACCACAGCCGACGAGGTTCCCGCCTTCGCGGGAACGACGAAATGGTACGCAGGGAAATTTCAATCTTCAATTTGACGACAGCCCCTAAAGAAGTCCTGAACTAATTCCTTGTCCCTGGTTGCGGCAATAATGGGGTGACGGCAATGCCCGTCCAGGTTGAGTGTCCGGCCTCCTTCATTTCTTGGCCAGGCCAATGACGAATTCTTCGTGCAGCCTCAATTCTATACCCTTGTTATTTCTTCCGTCTTTGTGGCCCCCGCTGCCCCATCGTGCTGGCATCATCCGCCTGTCACGGTCCAACCCTCGCTCTTGCACTCCCACCACCACGAACCCCGCCTGTTCCGCAATCCCGGCCAGGTATTCCTGGGTGGCTATCCGCTGCCCCCGCATGGTCGAAGGGCCCACCACAATCACCACTGCCCTGCCTGGGCGGATGACCCGGTGCATCTCTTCTATCGCCTGTCGCATTTCGCCCAGGTACCTGGCCAAGACCCGGGATTTCTGACGGTCTATTTCCGACAAGGAGGCTAGGGCGCGCTGGGCATCGTCAGGCAGGGAAGCGGCCTCCTGGGAAGACTGCCGCTCAGCGCCGATATATTTGCCTCTAAGGTTGCTCAGTTCCCCGACCCGCTGGCCCAGCCATACCAGAGAGAATTTGTGGGCCCGCATGTAGTCCAGGGCGTTGGCGTAGGGGGGCGACGTAACTACTAAGTCAACGGAATTGTCGGCCAGGGGTAGGTTGCGGGAATCGGCGGCGAGGAAGTCGCCGCTTGCTTCGCCTTCCTTCGGCGTTTCGGCGAAGGCCCTGACCGCCTGCCTCACCTGGGCCTCGAATATCCTGAAGGGGCTCCGGGGCTGCTTGTCGGCCACCCGGTGGGGGCGGGAGTGGGCCAGGTCGCGGGCGCGGGACACGCCGCCGGACTTGGTGACGATGGTAGCGGAGAACAGGACCTCCAACAGGTTCCTGAGGATGGTACCGGTCTCTTCCCTGATCTCCAGAGCCAGGGCGGCCAGTTCCACCTGGGTTTCGGGCAGGAACCAGTAGTCCAGGAAGGCGTTTGTCGCTTCGTCCAATTCTCCACGAAGGGTGTCCAGCGGACGGTCAACCTCAACCCTGCGACGGGCATTCGCCAGGACCCTCTGCCCGGTCTCCTCGACCAGGACCGGACTTACCCGGGTGGTTTTAGCCCGGCACTGCCTTCCAGCCAGCGGGTCCAGGTCCACGCCAATCACTTCCCGGCCCAGTAGCCACCCTTCCAGCAAGGTAGAACCCGATCCGGCCATAGGGTCAAGCACAGTTTCACCCGGCCCGGAAAGTCCTTCAATAAAATGGCGCGGCAGCTGGGCTGGAAACTTGGCGGCGAAGGCGTGGATGGAGTGCAGCGGATGAGGTTTCTCTCCCCCGGTAAAGGACAGGTCCTGGTCCAGCAGGTGGGCCAGCTTCTGCGAGATATTCTCCGTGGTGGAGTTCAAGGGCAATGAACCGCGTCGGCTTCCAATTTCAGTCATTCTAATTCCCTGCTGCCTGGCCATCAAACCTGGGCGCTGTCCAACGGCTTTTCCCCACTGTCAGTCAACGGCGGCGCCGGCCTGGGCGCGCTGCCTGGACTGCAGCCGGTCCGGCAGGCGTGGACGGGGCAGCGCCAGGAAAGTCAGCGACGACAGGGCCAGTATCCCAATCAGCGGGAACAGGGCCAGGTAGTAGCTGCCCGTGGCGTCGAAAATCATTCCCATCCACACGGCGGTCCACATGGAGATTAACTGGTCGGGCAGGTGCTGCCATCCCCTCAAGGTGGCAAAGCTGCGCCGGCCGAAGAACTCCCCCATCAGCGCCCAGTTCAGCGAGTTGGCGCTTTCCGACAGGGCCTGCAGGATGGCAAAAACGGCCAGCAGCCAGAGGCTGCCGCTGGTGTTGAACATCAGGCACAGCGCCAGGGCCCCCGAGGCCATGCACAGGGCGCTAAGCCGCTTGCGGGGAAAGCGGTCGCCCAGCCAGCCAATCAGGGGGTTGAAAAAGACGGTGGCGAAGGCCACCAGCCCCACGTAGAAGGCGGCAATCTGCAGACTCTCTATCTGTTCCCTGCCTCCCTGCTGCAAGAACCAGACCATTACCGGGGCCAGCAGAAAGGACAGCCCCGAGTGGGCGGTGTTGCGCAGCCCCGCCGCCAGCACCAGCATCCAGTAGGAAGGCGTGCGCATGGCCTCCCGGGCGGTGAAGTCGTTGTCGGGGACCATCCGCTGTACCCGTCCTCGTGGGCGCCCCGTCCGTGTCCCTACAGTTTGACTCTCCTCCAAACTGGCAGGTTCGCTGGCGGCTGCCGCGGGCAGGTCCCCGTCCGGAAGCAGGCCCATGGACTCGGG
>JAPPJA010000491.1 GCA_028874675.1 Chloroflexota bacterium | reverse complement strand
GTTGGAAACCCGCCCCTACAGAAAATGTAAATCCCACCTTGTCTTTGGTTTAGTCAGGAATGAACTGCACCAGGCCGACTACGACGCCCTGAGGGTCTCTCAAATAGGCAAAGCGAACGTTGCCTTCCTGCATGATGGGCACCAGTACTTCCGCGCCCAGTTCCATGGCCTCCCGGAAACTGGCATCAACGTCTTCCACGCAGAAGTAGGCGGACCAGTGGGGAGGCACGTCACCCCAGTCCGGCTGTATCTGGATCATCCCTGCCACACCGGTTTCATCCAGCGTGAAGAAGTGGTAGTCGCCCTCGTCCTGCTCCATGGGGGCGGTGTTGAGGGACCAGCCAAAAACACTGTCGTAAAAGCTGGCGGCTCCAACCAGGTCGGTCGTATTGAGCTCATTCCAGCCCAGGGACCCGGGCTCGGAAATGAGGCCGGCGCCGATGTGGTCCTTGGGCTGCCAGATGCCAAAGGTAGCGCCGGCGGGGTCTGCAACAACGGACATGCGGCCCGCATCGAAAACGTCAAAGGGGCCGTTGATTACGCTTCCCCCGGCCCCGGCTACCCGGGCGGTGGCGGATTCCACGTCGTCGGTGGCGATATAGCAGACCCAGTGGGGCTGGAAGCCCTCGGCAATCATCTGCTCGTGGATCTGGAAGAGGCCGCAGACGAAGTTGCCGTCCTTCTGCATCATGGAATAGACCATTTTTTCGCCCATGGGGTTGTCGGTCCAGGTCCAGCCCAGCAACTGGGAATAGAAACTCCTGGAGGCTTCCGCGTCGGGGGTGGCCAGTTCAACCCAGCAAAAGGAGCCGGGGGTGTGGCTGCTGACTTGGGGCATAGGGATTCACATCTCCTGAAGATTTGAGACGGCGGGACATCAGCCGAAGCGACCCGTAATGTAGGCCTCAGTCCTTTCGTCCTTGGGATTGGTAAAGATCTGGCGGGTCTGGTCAAACTCGATGAGTTCGCTGACCTTGTCCTCCCGGGGGTTCAGGAAGGCGGTGTAGTCGGAAACCCGGGCCGCCTGCTGCATGTTGTGGGTAACAATGACAATGGAATACTCGTTGGACAGTTCCCGCATCAACTCCTCAATGGCCTGGGTTGATATGGGGTCGAGAGCGGAGCAGGGTTCGTCCATCAGGATAACCCGGGGCTGGACGGCAAGGGCCCTGGCGATGCAGAGGCGCTGCTGCTGACCGCCGGACAGGGACAGGGCGCTGTCCTTCAGCCGGTCCTTTACCTCATCCCAGAGGGCGGCGCGGCGGATGGACTGCTCCACCAGCGCCGCCAGGTCGCCCCGGAAGCCATTCACCCTGGGTCCGAAGGCCACGTTGTCGAAGATGGACTTGGGGAAGGGGTTGGGCCGTTGGAAGACCATGCCGATCTGGTAGCGGATCTCGGTGGGGTCAACGCTGTCGTCGTACAGGTCCTCCCCCGCGAAGAGGACCGAACCGGACATGTGGAAGCTGGGAATGAGGTCATTCATCCGGTTGAAGCAACGCAGAAGGGTGCTTTTCCCCGAGCCGGAGGGACCGATAATGGCGGTTATCCTGTGGGGTTCCACGCCCATATTCACCCGGTCAATCACCCAGGCAGGCCCGTAGGAGACGTTCAGTTCCCTGGTCTCTATGATGGGACAGTTGACGGGGCCGTTGATGGGACCGTTTTCAGCCATGGCCTAGCCCTCCAAGCGTCGCTGGAACCGGTTGCGGAGCAGAACGGCCAGGGCGTTCATTGACAGCAACACGACCAGCAGGACGATGATTCCGGCGGCGGCGGCTTCGTGGAAGCCCTCCTGGGGCCGGGAAACCCAGTTGAAAATCTGAATGGGGAGCACGGTGAACCTGCTCAGCGGTCCGTCGGGAGTGAAGGGAACGAAGGTCAGCGCCCCCATTACGATGAGGGGAGCCGTTTCCCCGATGGCCCGGCTGACGGCGAGGATTACACCGGTGAGGATGCCGGGAAAGGCCTGGGGCAGGACCAGCCGCCAGATGGTCTGCCAGCGGGTGGCGCCAAGAGCATATCCACCTTCGCGGATGGAAGGCGGCACGGCGCGGAGGGCCTCCTCGGAAGCAATGATAACGATGGGCAAGACCAGCAGAGCCAGGGTGAACCCGCCGGCCAGTACGCTTTTCCCCAGGGCCAGGAACCGGACAAAAATCTCCAGGCCGAGGATGCCGTAAACGATGGAGGGCACACCGGCCAGGTTGGCGATGTTGATCTGGATGACCCGGGCGAACCAGTTGCGAGAGGCGTATTCCTCCAGATAGATGGCAGCCGCGACGCCAAGGCTGAAGGCCAGGGTTCCGGCCACGGCAATTACGTAGATGCTGCCAAAGAGGGCGGCGCGAATGCCGGCAGCCTCCGGATGGCGGGAGGGAAAGCTGGTAAGGAAGGACCAGTTAACCCTTTGCC
>JAPPJA010000563.1 GCA_028874675.1 Chloroflexota bacterium | reverse complement strand
TGCCCGGCGTCGATTACGAGTCCATGCTCAGCGAGCTGGGCAAGTTCGGCGCCAGCTTCATCCTGGCCACCCAGAGCCTGGCCAAGCTGGACGACCTGTCCCCCACCATGCGGGACACCATCCTGGCCAACGTGGGCTGCCTGGCCGTCTTCCAGGTGGCAGGCAGCGACGCCCGGCAGTTGGTGTGGGAACTGGGCAAGGAGCGGGTGGTCGAGGACGACGTCACGTCCCTGGACGTGCATCACTGCTACGTGCGCGCCACCGTGGGCACCGAGCGGATGCCCGCCTTCTCCATGATGGTGCGCAAGCCGGAGTCGGGCGATTCGGAGATTGCCGAGCGCGTCCGCTCCGCGACAGAGGGCTACACCGTTGCGGCCCGGCAGGTGGACTACGCCGACGCCGACGGCCATAGGAAGGTGGACGAGTACAGGCAGAGAGTCGAAGACCTGGAAAACGAAGGAGGGCAGAAGGAGGAAAAGCAGGAAGAGCCACAAGAGGAGCAAGGCCCTAAGCGGAAGAACCAGCGCAGCAGAAAGAGAAACCCCGTGGGCAATGACGCCACCGGAGACGAGGAGGATGACGGCGAGGACGGAGAAGCCGAGGCCAGTAGTGAGGAGATTGAGGAATGAGGCCCGGTGGATGCGAGACCGAACTGCTGCGGGTCCTGGCCGGGATGCCCTTCCTGGACCGGCTGGAAATGGTGGAGGTGTCGGGCTGGTCCCGGGGCGCGGTCTACGGCGCGGTGGAAAAGCTGGAGTCCGGCGGGTTCTGCGCCCCGGCTCCCCATGCCGCCGACCCGCTGCAACCGACCAGGAGGTTCCACCTCACCAGCGCCGGCCTGCACCGCCTGGCGGAACAGGAGGGCCTGACCCCGGACGAGCTGATTCGCCGGTATCCCGTTTCCGCCCAGTGGCGGCGCAGCCTGATGGAGCGCCTGGACGCCCTGGCCGCCATCTACCGGCTGGCCTGCGCCGTCTCCACCGTGGCCTTCCCCGTCCGGTTCCGCTGGTACCGCTCCCTGCCCCTGGACGCCGGCCTGACCCTGCCCGGCGGCAGGACCGTGGGCATCCTCCGGCAGGGACTCACCGCCGACCGCACCGGCTTCTCCAAGCGGCTCTGGCGGCTGCGCGACGGGCCCCTGCCCGGAACGGTACTCATGCTGATGGCCGACGGGGTGCGGCTGAGGCACGCCCGCAGGCTGCTGTCCGCCGCGCCCGTGCCGGCCCTGCTGGCAGTGGAGAGCGCGGCGGCTCTGGCCGGGGCGGGAGAACGGATATGGAGTCCCCCCGCCGTCAACGCCGCCCTGGACCTGCGCTACGTCCTGGAAAGGGCCGTCCCCGGCGGGGAGCTTCCGGCAGAGGACGAGCCGCAGCGGGCCACGCTGCCCGAGGATTTCGCCTTCGACGGCCCCGGCTGGGACATCCCCGACCACCTGCTGCCCGTGCTGCTCAAGGCCGCCGAGAAGCGCGCCCTGGACATCATTTCCGACTGGCCCTGGGTCTCCCTGAAGGAACTGGCCGGACTGCTGGGAGTCTCCCAGCCCCGCGCCAGCCAACTGGTCAACCCATTAGTTGGCTTCGGCCTGGTTGCCCGTCCCCGCGAGGCGGGAGGACGCCTGGCCCTCACCGACCGGGGGCTGGCCCTGCTGGCCCGCCGCGACCGGACCTCCCTGGCCGTGGCGAAGAAGCGGTGGAGCGTTGCTCAAGAGGACGCCCAGGTTGTCTACGACTGGCGCAACGTCTCCGGCAGGAACAGCCGCCAGTTGCTCCGCAACCTGGAGCACACCGCCGCCGTCCACGCCTTCCTGGCCGCCCTGACCGGCCAGGCCCGGCTCCTGGGCTGGGAGGTGTCGCAACTGGACTCGCCAAGGCGGGCCTCCCGCTACTTCCGCCACCAGGACCGGATGCGCTCCGTCAACCCCGACGCCTTCGGCGTGCTGCGCAAAGACGGCGCTGCCTGGCCCTTCTTCCTGGAGTGGGAGCGCCGCGCCGTCAGACCCTCCACCATGTCCCAGCGCCTGGCCCCCTACCTGAGCTACTTCTCCTCCCATCGCCCCACCGACGACCACGGCGTCCGTCCCTCGGTCCTGGTGGTCTTCGACGACGACATCGCCGCCGGCCACTTCCTGCGGCTGGCGAGAGAGGAGATGCAGGCCAATGGAGTGGCCGTGCCCCTGTGGGTCTCCCATAGGGAGGCAGTGGAGCGTATGGGGCCGCTGGGACGAGCCTGGCGAGCCCCAGGCGAATGGGAGTCGCCGCGGGCCCTGCCCCCGCAATGACCAATCGCCGGAATACCGAAGGAGGAAAACGATGCGTGAGCAAGACGAAGAAAAGGATAGTCAGGAAGGGCAGCGGAGGGGCGGGGGACGGACCGTTGTCCGGCTCGACACGGCGGCCCTCTGGGACCGGCTTGAAATGT
>JAPPJA010000301.1 GCA_028874675.1 Chloroflexota bacterium | reverse complement strand
GCCAGGGCCGGATTGACGCCCACCATGAATCCCAGCGCCATGCCGGGCAGCACGGCGTGGGCCAGGGCGTCGCCAATGAAGGCCAGGTTCCTGGTAACCACGTAGGCCCCCAGCAGCGGGCACATCACACCCACCAGGACGGCGCCCACCAGGGCCCGCAGCATGAAGCTGTACTCCAGGGGCACAAGAAGGAAATCAATCATAACTCACTACCGCAGGGACGACCGCATTTTGCGGCGTTCCCTGACCGAGAGACGCGGAGAAGGAGAGGCTTGTGGAGATTCTCCGTGCGCCTCTCTGCCTCCGCGTCTTTCTTTAGAGAACCACCGCTAATACTATCGCCCCTAGCCCTCGCCGTCCATGGAGAACTGGACGCCGTAGAGTTCCTTCATGACCGCTGGCGTGATTACCTGGCTTGGGGCCCCGCAAGCGCAGACGTGACGATTCAGGCACAGCACCTGGTCGAAGCGGCGGGACAGGTTGTTAAGGTCGTGGGTGGACAGGAGGACAATGCGGCCTTCGTCGCGAAGGGCCTGCAGCACCTCGACCAGGATCTCCTGGGCGCCGGCGTCAACGCCGCTGAAGGCTTCGTCCAGCAACAGTACACTGGCCTCCTGGGCCAGGGCCCGAGCCACGAAGACCCGCTGCCGCTGCCCGCCGGAAAGCTCGGTCATAAGAGAGGAGCGATAGTCCCACAGCCCCACGCGACACAGGCATTCCCGCACCAGTTCCCGGTCCTTTCTGCCGGGCCGGCGAAACCAGCCCAGGCGACAGCACCGGCCCATCAACACCACATCCGCCACGTTCACGGGAAACCGCCAGTTGACGCTGTCCCGCTGGGGCACGTAGGCCAGCGCTCCCCGGTGCAGGTCCACCCGGTTCAAGGTAACACTCCCCTGGTGGACCGGAAGCAGCCCGGCAATAGTGTTGAACAGGGTGCTCTTGCCGGCGCCGTTGGGGCCAACCACGCCCATCAGGGTGCCTGCATCTACATTGAAGGTGACGTTGGTCAGGGCCATGTAACCGTCCAGTTCCACCGTCACGTCCTGGAGGGACATGCTGGCATCATGTGTGGCGTTGGGGAGATCAACTAACGGGTTCACTTCAGGGCCTCCACAATTCGCTCTACGTTAGTCCGCACCATGCTTAGGTAGGTGTCGGCGCCGCTGCCCGGCCCGCCCATGGAGCCGGTATAGAGCTGGACCAGCTCCGCGCCGGTCTCCCGGGCAATGGCATTCGCCAGCCTGTCGCTGACAGTGGTCTCGCCGAACACGGCGGGCACATCGTTCTCCCGCACGACCTCGATCAGCTCCGCCAGGTGTTCCGCCGAGGGTTCCACGTCGGGGGCAAGGGATGGTATGACCAGCCCGACAACCTTGAACCCGTAGGCCTCGGCCAGGTAGGCAAAGGTGTCGTGAGAAGTGACCAGCAGGCGCCGCTCTGGCGGCACCATGGCAACATGCTCCTGGATCCAGGCATGTAGTTCGTCCAGTTGCTCTCCGTAGCTGGTTGCGTTGGCGTCGTAAACGCTGGCGTTATCCGGGTCCTGGATAGCAAGTTGGTAGGCTATTTCATTGACTGCCAGCTTGACCCGGATGGGGTCGAACCAGAAGTGGGGGTCCAGTGGGCCGTGGTCGTGGCCTTCATGGCCATGCTCGTCGTGGCCCATTTCCTCGTGGCCGCCCATTTCCTCGTGGCCTTCCGGTTCACCGTAGATGCCCACGAAGGCTATCTTGGTCGGGTTGCCCGCCACGTCCCAGTGGTCCACCTCTTCCAGGTCGTGGTCGTCCAGGTGCAGAACCTGCCCTCCCACTGAGTCGGTCACGAAAATGGCTCCTGGGGCCATGGCGATGTGCGGCCGCGCCCAGAACCCGGTTTCCACCGGCGTGGTCAGGGCGTCGGAGTTGGTGGCAATTACATCACCGTCGTGCAGGTCGTAAAGCCGGATTTCGCCGCTGCTCATCACCACCACCGCAAGTTCCCCGTCCCGGGACATGGTTGCCTGGATGGGCGAGTTGCCCTCCTGGGCGTCAACCAGCTGCTCCATCTCACCCTCTTCCGGTTCCACCAGGTACAACCCTACTGCGGAACCCAGGGCCAGGAAGTGGTCGACGCGGGAAGCGCCCCAGACCGTGGTCAGCCGGAAGTCTTCCGGTTCGCCCGGAGGCGCCGAAATGAAGGAGTGGTGGAATTCCCCGTGGTCGGCTTCCACGGTCAGCACGCCTCCCGTACATCCGAATACCGCAACGTGCCCGTTGCCGGCGTCCCCGTGCAGGTCGGGGCAGTCGCCCGCGGAATAAAGTATGTTTCCGGATAAGTCACGTATATCTACAGTGGTGGGTAGCCGATACTGTTCCGGGTTCGACGCATAATCCGGATGCTGCGGCGTGATGGCAAACAGGTCGTGCGCCAGGGGTACCGCGGCCCCGTGTTGCGGGCCAGGATACTGCCATACGGGCTGGTATGAGGCTCCCTCTTCTTCCAGTTCGTGCTCGTTTATGAGCAACACGTCCCCCGAACCGTCGTAATATACCGAAGCCCATTCGTCCCCTACATACAGGTGGACGGGCCGGTCCCCCGAAAGGTCCAGACCTATCGGTGCGGCTTCCCGGTTGACCAGGTCAAAGTGGTCCCCGTGGGGTTCCAGGTAGGTGCCGCCGTCAATGACGTGAACCATGTTGGCGTCGCTGGACACCGCAATGGCAAAGCGGCCGCTCTTGGTGGCGTAGATGCGCCCCGCGCGGCTGCCCATATCAAAGGCATTTTGCTCCACCTCGCCGTGGTCCAGTTCGATGACTGATAGCGCCCCGGTCTCACCGTCGCCGACCAGCAGCTTGCCTTGTAATTCGGTCATTTCTTCGTGGCCATGGTCGTCGTGGCCCATTTCTTCATGGCCTGCTTCCATGTGACCGTGTTCGTCGTGGCCTTCCTCTTCGTGACCATGGGGGTCCGCCCCCGAAAACTCCAGGGGGTCCACAACCTCGCCCAGCTCAATCACCCTGGACTCATCCGCCTGTGCATTGTGGACCAGGTCATTCAGCCAGTCGGCTTCCAGTCCCAGCCCGACGGTGAAGACAACGTCGGCATCGGCGACTCTGGCCACATCCCTGCCCCCGGGCACGAAGGAATGGGGATCGCCGCCGGGCGGCAGCAGGGCGAATACGTCGGCCCGGTCGCCGCCTACCACCCTGGCCCAGTCACCTGCGAAGTTGGTAGTAGTAACAACCTGGATGGGCGGTCCTGAAGGGGTAGCAGCCTCGCCGCCGGCGTTGGTTACCGCGGGCGAAGCTGGAGCGGAACCAGCCATTGAGGAATCAACAGGGGACGCCTGTGGCTGCTGGGCCTGCTGGGCAGGTTGGGACGGCTGGGACGGCTGGGCAGGCTGGGCAGGCTGGGACGGCTGGCTACCTGAGGACGCGTCGGAAACCGCCGCCGCAGGTTGTGACGCTCCGGCAGGCTGCTCCTCCTGGTTGTCAGTGCAGGCGCCCATGAGCAGGGCTGCGAACACGAGGAGCCCGATAGCCAGGGGCAGAGTCAATCGTCCAAAACAGATCTTGCGAGATGCGATAGTTAGCACTGGGGATTTGCCTCCTGAATTTTATTTGGTTGGCCAAGGCCAACGGATTTCATACCGGAAACGGGAACATCATTGACATACCGTATCACTTGATCATAGAGGACACAGGTTGTCATTCATTGGAAAGAGGTATCGTTATTTGCCCGAGGTGGCGGGGCAGAGACCGCAATTCACGTAAAGTTCCAGGCGATGATCAATAACCTCACCGGGAATATCGGCGCTGATTTCGCTGATCAACTTCTCTATGGCAATGGCCCTGACTTCCTTCACCGCGCCGCACTCAACGCACACCCAGTGATGGTGGTGATGTCCAATACCGCAGAGGCTATACATCTGGGTACCGTCCATCATGGCAAGCCGGCACACCGCCCCCGCCTCCAGCAGCAGCTTGATGGTGCGATACACTGTAGCCCGTCCCACCGAAGGCAGTTCGTCACTGACCTCATCGGAGGTAAAGCCGTCCCGCTTCTGCGCCAGGAGACTGGTTATCGCCTTCCTGGGCGCGGTGACCCGGTAGCCGCGACCTTCCAGCATTGCCATCAGGTCCGGACGTAGCGCTTGGGGATCCATATTGATACCAATTCGCAGTGGGCTAGCCTCAAACAGAACCACGTATCAGTGCGGTACTGATATATCATATCACTAATATTATTGTCAACAGCAACAGGATGAGGCCCAGGGCTGGGCGGAGAAGGGCCCTCTGTCTAGTGGCGGGTGGCAGGTGGATGGGAGCAAGCAGGGGTAATGCCGGGGGCCGGGGACCGCGCCATTACCAGGATTATCTGATTCAGACAAGGAGACGCTGCCAGGCCTGTGCTCCCGTCACCTACGAAACAGGAAGCGTCTCTGCGCTGTTCTGGCTGGCGTCAGGTGACAGCTGCCCCCCTGCGTCACCAGAATGTGGACGTGGTGGGCCAGTGGGGCACATGGACATCAAGCCACACGTTGAAGGAGATGCCGGTTTTCCCGTAATCCCGCCAGCCCGCCTCCGCTTCCCGGCGCCCTGCCACCTTCACCACCGAAGGCAGCCCAGGCCTCTCCTATCCGGCGCTCGGTATGTCCAGACATTCCGGGTTACTGATGGTCCGGCAGCCTCGTCTCTACCAGCTTCGGTGGTACCTGTACGGGATGGAGGCATAGTCAAAGGGTACGCCTGCAAGCCCTGCGGCGCTGGCTTCCTCAAACAGGTCCTTCAGGGCCTGGTACAGCGCCCCTGGTCCCGCCGCACTGCAGCGCGTAGTCGGCGCCACGGGTCGGGATGACCTGGGGCAGGTGACCCCTGGCCCGTATATGGCCGCAACTGTTTCGGCCCTCCGCCGCCAGGGACAGAGGGCCCAGCGGGAGGGTATCAGAAGGCGGGACGGTTCAGGACCGACTGGTCAATTTTGCGGGGGATAAGCTGGCCGTCATTGGGGGTGCCCAGCAGTTGGCCGTTGTCCACCATTACCTTGCCCCGCAGCATGACGGTGGTGGGCCAGCCCTCGATTTCCCAGCCATCCCAGGGGCTGTAGTCCCGTAGGTGAAGGTCGGCCATGCTGAGGGTCTTCTTGATTGAAGGGTCAATGATGGTGATGTCGGCGTCGCTGCCGGCGGCGATGGCGCCCTTTCGGGGGTAGAGGCCCAGCAATCTGGCCGCGTTGGTTGAAGTTACGTTGACGTAGTGCTCCAGGGGCATGCCGCGCCGCACGACGGCCTCGGTATAGTTGACGCCCATACGTATTTCAATGCCAATGTTGCCGCCGCGGACATCCACCACGTTGCGTCCGGCGATCTTGTCGAGGTAGGTGGTAAAGCTGCTGTCGGTGGCGGTGAAGGACAGGTCACGGCGCATCAGGCCGTCCCAAAGGTGCAGGCGGTCGTCCTCGTATTTCAAGGATGGGTAGGTGTGGTACTTCATGCCGTCGTCTTCGCGGTAGTTGTCGGCGTTGAAGGACAGGGCAAGGGTCAGCACCTCGCCGTACACCGGATGTCCGTCGGCCCGCGCCTCGGATATGGCGTCCAGCCCGTCCTTGGCGGTGACGTGGACGAAGTAGAGACCAGCTTCGGTGCGCTGGGCCAGGCGAATCACATGCTGGAAGGCCAGGTCCTCCACCAGCTTGGAGTGGATGTGATGAACGTTATACCAGTCCCACTGGTCACGCTGCTGGGCCAGCAGGTAGTTGTACATCACAAGTTCGTCATCCTCGCCGTGGACGGCCAGCACACCGCCGTGGCGGGATATCTGGGTCATGACGTCGGCCAGGCGGCCGGTGTCAATCTTGCCGATGGGGGTCAGGCTGTGGACCCTACCTTCGGGCGGACGGATGTCCGTGGTGAATACCTTGATGCTGGGGAACCCGGCATTTACCAGTTCGCCATAACGGGAAATGGCGTCGGGGGTGCTGCCGCTGGAATAGATGCAGTGGGTTGAATAGTCGGTATAGGCATTGCCCTGCCAGACCGAGATGAAGTCGTGGATGCCGGCGGGTAGGTCGCCCTCGTTGGGCACCGGGGCAAAGTCCATCACGGTGGTGGTGCCGCCCCAGATGGCGCCGAGAGAATGGTCCAGCGGGCCGGCATTGGGGGTGTCGGCTACCAATTGCCTGGCCCCGGGCTGCACGTTGGCTGCGGCATGGGCGTGGGTTTCTATTCCCCCGGGGACCACTATCTTCCCGTCAGCCTCGATGACAGTGGCCCCCTCCCTGGGTAAGAAGCCGGGCAGGGCGACGGCAACGATTTTCTCGCCTTGGATGCCCACATCCCATTGCCCAGCCCCGCCAGGAGTTACTACGGTACCTCCACAAATCAGCTTGTCCAGCATATCCACCTCCTTCCACAGGAAGAGATTTTGCCCAACCAGGATTTCGCTGCAGGTTAACGGGGATTATGTAGTCTGAACGAACGGGGCGCAAGGGAGTCGCGAACAACTTTCTGGAGGATGGCTCCCTATGATTCTGATGCAGTCACGAGAAAAAATGTCTTGCCTGTTATTTGACCTCATTTTGTATCTGGACGGTTACCCCTGAAGGACCGTATAACCCCTGAAAATGAGGTTTTCTGCAGTCGCGCCAGGGGTCTAATGCGAAATAGATTTCATGGACGGCGCAGGGTTTAGCTCCATCGAGTCCCGGTCAATTCATTACAGGGTACGGGAGGGCGCGGCTACGTGGGAAGGGGCAACTGTCAGTGGCCGACAATCGTGGGAGGGGATGATGAGGTTTGAAGGAGAGATTGGCGAGAGCTTAGAAGCGCCTGGGCGGCAGGGAAGCGTACCCATTCAGGTAGTTTCTCAATCTTGCGAGCTGGCAGGGCAGGTTTGAAACCCGCCCCTACGAATCCGTACCAGGACCGCCCCTACGTGCCCATACCACCTGAATTGAAACGCTACTACCCGGCAGACCGATGTATTTCAGCCGCCCTCCCGCAAGAATATAATTTCAGAAGGTGATGAGCCTAAGCGGCTCAACCGTGAAAATACTTGTGGGGCAGCGCATGAATCCTGCTTGGCGGCCTGGCCCGGGGCTGTCGGTGGACCCGCTTGACCCACCAACGGACTCCGGACTACGGTATGGTCAGAGTCTTTCACCCCAATCGTTGACCGGTTTTTGATCAAATAGTGAACACACCCGCCAGGCGCTCAGCCATCGCAGGCCGTATCGCCTCTTTCCTGACCCAGCGCTCGACGGCGGTTATAGCCATTATCCTGGCTATAACCGCCCTGCTGGTTTTCCCGATGATTTTCCTGCACCCGGATGACCGGGCCTCCCAGGAACCGGGAGGGCCAGTCTTCGACCTGCGGGACAAGGTAAATGCCCAGTTTCCACCGCGACTGCACATTGCCAGCTTCATTGTTGAAGACCGGGCGGGCGACCTGCTGCGGCAGGCGCCCCTGTGGGAACTGTACCGCAACGGGAAAGCGCTGCGGGAATCAGACATGGCGGACCTCCTCTTCTCCGGATATGACGTGGAAACCCAACGGCAACTCCAGGGCATTTACTCCCTGGCCGACGCCGTCAACTTTGCCCTGGCGCAGGACCCGACCAGTGAAGTTACCCTGGAGACAGCCAGCGATTCCCAGGTTAAGTCGGCCATAAACCGGGTCCTGGATGGCCCCCAGGGCCGGGTAATGCTGGAGAGTCTGTCCAGGGACGCTACGTTGGAAACCGTTACCGTGGAAGGAGAGGAGCGGCAGGAATGGCGTGCCAGGGCAGCTTCCATTTTCGTGGCGGCCGACAATGCCAAGCTGGGCGGCGGCCCCTACACTATCGGCATCTCCAACGACGAGTCGGTGCTGGAAAAGGAGCGGCTGAACCGGGGAATTCTGTCCGTCCTGAGGGGCAACGAAGAACACTACAGGCTCTGGGGCGTGGGCCTGGATGCCAACCTCACTTCACGGGAGCAGGGCGAGACTGCCATCCCTTACATCGTTGCCACTGTGATCCTGGTGCTGCTGGTTGTCGGCGCAACCTTGCGGTCCGTCAAGGCCGTGGTACTGGGGTTCGTGGGCCTGATGATACTGGTGGTATGGCTGAGGGGAATCACCAACCTGATCGGCCTGAACGGTTCGCTGATCCTGGACCTGATCGTCCCCATCGCGATGATTTCGCTGGGCGCGGACTTCCTGATTCATGCGGTGGCCCGGTACAACGAGGAGCGGGTCCGGTCCCGCCTGCCGGTCCACGCGCTCAGGGCTGGGCTGGGCGGCGTGCTCGGCGCGCTGGTACTGGCTTCCCTGTCCGACGGCATCGCCTTCCTCGCAAACGTCACCTCGGGAATCGAGTCGGTCATCGGATTCGGGGTCGCCGCCGGGATAGCCGTACTGTCCAACTTCATCATTATGGGCATCCTGATACCGCTGGTTATCATGCGGCTGGACCAAAGGAAGGCCCAGAGCCTGGCCGCAGGGACCAATATTGAAATTTTTGAGGACAGGTCCGGCCCGGGAACTCCCAGGTCGAATTCCGTGATGGCCAGAGTGATACTGACTCTGGCCCGGGCGCCGTGGGCGGTCCTGCCCGTGGTGGCCCTGGGAACGGCGCTGACCACCTACCTGGCATTTCAACTGGAACCTCAGTTTGACGCGGAGGACTTCCTTGATTCAGATTCGCAGTTCGTGATTGGTGTGAACAAGCTGGACGAGCATATCGCGCCGTCCCTGTCGGGGGAACCGGCCATCATCTACGTGCGGGGAGACCTGACCGACCCGCAATCGCTGGCTGGATTGCGGGAATTGCTGGACCGGCTGGGAGACAACGAGAACGTGGGCAGGGGGCAGGACGGCGAGGTGTTCACCTACGGGTCAACCATATTCCAGCTGCTGGAACGGGTGGTCGGTTCAGAAGCGGCGCGGCAGGCGGTGGAGACAAGCGCCGGAGTGGCAATAACCGACCACAACCTGGACGGCCAGCCCGACGAGAGCGATCAGCTGAAGGCAGCCTACGAATACATGCTGGACCACGGCATTCCCCTGGACGAGCAGTCTATTGCCTACGAGAGGGAAAGGGTGGGGGAGATATTGTCCAGGGAGGGAAGCGAGTACGCCACCATCATAACCCTGGGCGTCCTGGGGGCCAGGGAACAGGCCAACCTGGCCACTGCCCGGGAGTCGCTGAACCTGGACGTGGCCCCGCTGGCTACCCTGCCATCCATCTCGGAGGTTGGAATCACGGGGTCGCCGTTTACCCGCGAGGCCACCTTGATGGCCACCACCAGGGCCCTGACCATTTCGCTGCCCATTGCGGCGGGGGCCTGTTTCCTTCTGCTGGCCTTTTGGATGCGATCGGTCGGGTACGCCTTCATAACCACCTTGCCGGTGGGGCTGGTGGTGTCCTGGCTCTATGCCTTTATGTACGTTACGGGCTATAGCCTGAACTTTGTGACCGCGACCATTGCCGCAGTTTCCATTGGGGTGGGAATAGACTACTCAATCCACATGACCCAGCGGTTCCGGCAGGAGTTGCCGCTGCACCCAGGTCCCGTAGCCGCCCTGCAAACCGCCGCCAGCGGGACCGGTGCCGCCCTGGCCGGGTCTGCGGCGTCCAGCATCGCGGGATTCGCCGTATTGGGATTCGCGCCCATGCCCCTGTTCTCGACCTACGGGATCATCTCGGCGGTCATGGTGCTGATGGCCGGCTCGGCGGCCCTGCTGGTACTGCCCTCCATGCTTCTGCTGGTGGCGAGAGCGCGGGGGAGGAAGGGGTAGGGAGTGTCGTCAAATTGGCCAGTCATCCTTGAAAAAGGAGAAATCTTGACTACAGCCGGCGAGGTTCCCGCCTTCGCGGGAACGACGATGTGGTGCGGTGGGAAGCTTCGATTTTCAATTTGACGACAGCCACTAGGGGCCACTACCCCAGTTCCACGATCGCCTCAATCTCCACGTCCAGCCCGTCTTCGGCCAGGGCGGTAATCTCCACCAGCGTGTTGGCGGGATACTGGCCCTGGAAAAACTCGGCGAACAGGGCCTCCTGCCGTTCCCGGTCTGCCCGCCACCGGGGAATGCTGGTGACGAAGGTGGTGATCTTGACGATGTCGGACGGGGAGCCGCCCTCTTCAGCAACGATGCGAACGATGCGGTCGAGGGTGACGCGCAACTGGTCCATAACGGGCTGACCCTGGGCCTGGGTTCCCCGGGCGGTGCAGCCGGCGATATACAGGGTGTCGCCGGCCCGTACGCTCCGGCTGAAGGTGGGGCCGGAGGGCGCAATGTCAGGGTGGTTCTTTCGTATTTTTTCCATATCTTTACCCCCAGGTAATTCAGATTACGCGAGCGGCCCGCAGCAGGCCCAGTTCCCGCAGGGAAAGTCCCAGTTCGCCGCCCAGAATCTCTACGTTGTGCTCCCCCAAGCGGGGAGCTGGCCGGGTCGCGGCCATGGCATTCTCGCCGTCAATGAAGAAGCCCGAGCCGGGATATTGCAGGGGGCCGGCCTCCGGATGGTCCAGTTCCACGAAGAAACCCCGCTCCTCGAGGTGAGGGGACTCCACCACCTGCTGCGGCGTCTGCACCAGCCCGATTACCAGGCCTCGGGCCATGGTCTCCCGCATCAGGTCGAGGTTGGTCCACTGGGCCAGCCTGGGGGCCACCAGGGCATGCAGATCCTCCCAGTGCTCCATGCGGCCACCCCGGGTGGCAAACTTGGGATCCAGCAGTCCGGGTTCTTCCAGGAACTCGGCCCAGGCCTGCATGGGTCGGCCGCCGGTGCCGGCGGTGGTCAGGGTGACCTCCCCGTCCAGGGTGGGCAGGTGCATGCCGTCCATAACGTTGCCGTCGCTGCCGCCCCGGTGGGGGTTGCGCCCGGTGTAAGTGAAGGGGTGAATGAGGCCGGAGGGAGTGCTGACGGCGGCCTCCATTGCGGATACGTCGATATGGGTACCTGTTTCGGTTTGCTCCCGGCGCAGGAGGGCGGCCATTACGGCCACGGCGCCGTTGCGGGCGGCCGTAATTTCCATTTGCTGGAGGGCCGTGCCCATGGGGGGCATGCTGGCCGAGCCGGTCACCGCATACAGGTAGCCGCCCATAGCCTGGGATACCAGGTCGTCTCCCCGGTGGCTGGCATAGGGGCCACCCTGACCGAAGTAGGTAATGGAAACCAGGACCAGGCGAGGGTTTGCGGCAGAGAGCGTCGAGTAGGCTATTCCCAGCTCAGCCAGTCTATTGGGCGGGTAGCTTTCGACAACAATGTCGGCGGACTCGGCCAGGCGCAGGAACAGGTTGCGGCCCTCAGCCTGCTCAATATCCAGGGTTATGCCCCGTTTGTTGGTGTTGAAGGCCAGGAAGGTAGATGAGCGGTCGGGGTGGGGTTCGTCGTCGATGAAGGGCGGCTCATGGCGGGACTGGTCGCCCCAGCCGGGAGGCTCCACCTTGATGGTGTCGGCGCCCTGGTCGGCCAGCAGCTTGGCGCAAAAGGCGCCGGAGGGCCGGTGGGTCAGTTCCAGGACTCGCAGTTCTGAAAGTATTCCGGGCATGGGATCTCCAGTTGGCGGTCCACAAAGGGACACGAAGGTTTACGACGAGTATCTGGATTTTTGGTTAGTTCCTGAAACGCCACCCAAAGCCCTACGGCGGGGATTCGTCTGGCCTGGGCGCGCCGAATATAACGCCGTCCGCCTCCAGGCCTTCAATGTCCGCAGAGGACAGCCCGGCCAGTCCGGACAGTATTTCCGCGTTGTCCTGGCCCAGGCCCGCCACCTTCGTAATAGCCATGGGATTGCCGGGGTCCCTGAAGGGGCGACCGGCGAACACCCGGGGACCCACCCGCGGCGCCTGGGGATTGGGAAACTCCCACAGGTAGCCCCGAGCGTCCAGGTGAGGATCATTCACCAGGTCCTGGGCCGTCAGGCAAGAACCGGCAGTTATGCTCTGTCTTTGCAGACGCTGGGCAAGTTCCACGTCATCGTGCCGCGACGTCCATTCCCCAAGCAGTTCGTCCAGGGCGTGGCGGTTTTGCCAGCGGAGGAGGACGGTGGCGAACCGGTCCTCGTCGGCCCAGTCCGGAGAGCCCATGGCAATCTTAAGTCTTTCCCATTCCTCGTCCGATGACACCACAATTACAATCCAGCGGTCATCGCCCAGGGCGGGATAGACATTGTGGGGCGCCTTCCACCAGTGGGCGCACCCCAGGCGTTCGCGGGTAATTCCATTCTGGGCCTCCAGGATGGCGGGGCCCACCGCGGAAACGCCGGTTTCCAGCATAGTCAGGTCAATACGCATTCCCTGGCCGGTCCGGTTGCGCTGGTACAGGGCAAGAAGGAGAGCATAAGCCACGTTGTTGCCGACGGAATGGTCCATATAGTTATTGCTGGCCCGCATGGAGGGTCCGCCCTCGTATCCGGTAAGGTATGAGAGACCGCAGGCGGCGTCAACGGTGCGGGCGCGGGACCCGGCGCGACGCCAGGGGCCGGTGTAACCGTATGCGGTGCTGCTGAGGGTGATGATTCGGGGGTTGATGGCGGACAGGCTTTCATGGTCGAAGCCAAACCGTTGCATGGTGCCGGGGCGGAAGTTGTCAGTGACGATGTCGGTCTTTTCCACCAGCTTCAGGAAGACCTCCTTGCCTCCCGGGTGGGTCACATCCATGCACAGACTGCGCTTGTTGCGGGTACCGTAATAGACCAGGTTGCCCGCCTCGTTCCACCACTCCTCGCCGGCCTTGCCGCCGGGGAAGGGGCCTGCCTTGCGGTCCTGCAGGTGGTCGGGACTTTCCACCCGGATGACGTCGGCGCCCAGGTCGGCCAGGAAGCCGGTGCCCCAGGGCAGGGCGTGGACCTGCTCCAGGGTCAGCACTCGGACGCCATTCAGCACACCCTTCTCAACCATGTAAGCCATACCTCCCCAGTCCCGCGGTGCGGCGCGAGGGACAGGCCCAATGATAGTCCACCCGTAGCGCCAAGTCCACTTGGTGGTTGCCCCTGCTGTCCGCCCTTTGTGGTAACATTTGGCCCGCAATAATCCATAACAAATTCCGGCAGGTGAAAAATGGCGAACCTGGGCTTTATTGGACTGGGAACAATGGGCGGCAAGATGGTGCGGAGGTTGCTGGACGCGGGACACACGGTTACCGGCTACAACCGGACCAGGTCGCGGGGCGACTGGCTGGTAGATATGGGCATGCTCTGGGGTGAGACTCCCCGCGCCGTGGCGGAAGCCGCCGACGTGACCTTTACGATGGTGGCCAACACCCAGGCGCTGGAGGCCGTCACCGGCGGCCCTGAAGGGGTATTGGCGGCCCTGAGGCCGGGCAAGGTTTACATTGATATGAGCACAGTCAGCCCCGCCGCCAGCCGGGCCCTGTCCGCCCAGGTGGGGGAAAGGGGGGCGCAGATGCTGGATGCCCCGGTGTCCGGCAGCGCGGTAACCCTGGACGCGGGGCAGTTGTCGGTGATGGTGGGCGGAGAATACGAGGTTTACGAAGCGATGAAGCCCATTCTCCAGGACATTGGGCCCACCGTGGACTACGTGGGGGAGAACGGGCTGGCGGCTACGATGAAGGTGGCGGTTAACCTGAGCCTGCCCATCCAGATTCTGTCTTTCTGCGAGAGTCTGCTGCTGGCGGAGAAGAGCGGCATCCCCCGGGAAGCGGCCATGACGGCCCTGCTGAACAGCGTGGTGGCCTCGCCGGCCCTGAAATATCGCTTCCCCCTGGCCGTGGACCCGCCCGAGGAACCCCTGTTCGACGTAACCATGATCCAGAAGGACCTGATGCTGGCCCTGGACATGGGTCGGGAACTGGAGGTCCCCATGCCCACCAGCGCCACCACCAACGAATACCTCAACGTCTGCCGCGCCCAGGGGTTCTCCGACCAGGACTTCGCGATTCTCTACACGGTCATGCGGAGGATGGCAGGGCTGGGGGAGTAAACCCGCAACCGCCTAATCGTCGTCTGGCAAATCAAACAACGAAGGATGCCAATTCCAGACAGTGAAGTCTTCGAATTTGGTGTGGCCGCCGCGGCTGTAGCGGGAACCCTGGAAATCGCTGTCGTCGATGACGATACCTACCCAGTCCGGCGGCGGCATACCGCCCAGGCTGAAGTTAAGGATTCCCATTCGGCGGTCGTTGACGTACAGATGCGCACTGTCGCCGATAAGGATAACGCGGATGTGGTTCTTTTCTCCTTTCTGCAAGTTTATGCCGGTTACATCCTCTGATCTACGGCCCTGCCACTCCGCATCGGGCCCGGATTTTCGCCAGTGGTTGTAAGCGCCCCCGAAAATGCCGCTAACATCGACAATGTGAAATGCACCGGACTTTGGCGTGTCAAACCACAGGCCAAAGTTCCAATGAGATTCGTTGGGGGCGAAAGGCACTTCCATGGTAACTTCGATCATCACGTCGCCGTCAACGTACGGGCCGTTGAATAACTCGAAGCGTCCATCTTCCTCCTCGTGTCGGATGCTCCCGCTAACAGGGCCAAAAATAGGCACATTGGGATTCGGTGTAGGAGTGATTGTGGACGTAGGAGCGGACGGCGGCACATAGCCGGGGTCTATCTCCGAAAAGTCTCTATACATGGACGAGTCCCACTTCCAGACTGCGGCATCCTTGAAGATCGTTGCTCCCTCGAAGTCATCGTCGGCGATGAGCCAAACTCCATCCCCGCCCGTCTCAAGGTCCACACTAAATGACCCCGCAAAGGTACCGTTTACGTAAGTCCAGGCAATACCTCGGACGAGAGCGACCTGGAGCAGGTTTTCTGCTCCCGACTCGGTGTTGATTTCAGGCAACGGCCCATCCCAAAAGCCAATGACGCCTCTATCGCCCAGTCTTGCATAGTGCTCCCAGTCCTCAGTGCTTTCAAGAGTTGTGCTGTAGAAGCGGCTCGAGCCACCGTACTCGAACAAGAAGCCGTGCTCCCATTTCAAGTCTGGATCTGGATATGGGTTCAGGAATGTAGCTTCGATAAGGATATCTCCTGGCGCGTCAAGAGCACGGTAAAACTCTAAAGTTCGGTTGTCCGGGTCGTGAACGATCTCACCGTCGTACGGTCCGAAGAGAAGGAGCGACCGGTCGTACTTCAGTGGCGGCAAGGGCGTGTTGGTTGGCTGCGGCGTCGGCGTTGGCCACGGTGTGTTCGTCGGCCGTGGTGTAGGCGTGTTCGTCGGCGTCGCGGTGGGTGCTGCAGTAGGAGTTGCCGTCGGGGCTGGGGTTGGAGTGGCCGTCGGCGTAGGGGTGGCGGTGGGGACGGGCGTGGATGTGGGAGTCGGCGTCGCCGTGGGGGTAGGTGTATTGGTAGGCGCCGGCCTGTCAGTGGGCCTGGCCGCAACGGTCGCAGCCAAGCCCGCCTCAACCGTGGCATCAATGTCGGGAGTAGCGGTTGGAATCGGCGTTGGCGACTGTTGTTCGACCAGTACCGCTACAGTGGCTGGGACGTCCGGAGTGGCGGTCACTACGACCGGGTCTGCTTGACCCTGGCACGCCACCATGGCGGCAAGGGCCATGAATGCCGCCAGTCCCAACAGTCTGAACATCCGCCACCTCTGAATTTCGGGATTATGAGATCAGCGGCAGTATAGGCTAGTCCTCCAGCAACCTGGCAATACCTTGCTTCACAAGGTTGTTGGCCATCGTCACCTTGTAGCCGTTGTCGGTCATGGGGCGGGCGTCGGGGATGGAAAGGGACCCGGCGTGGGCTGCGTCCACTTCGGATACGGCGCGGCCGACCAGGTACTCTTCCACCTGCGTGGCCCGGTAGGGAACCGGGGCTACCCCGCCCAGGGCCACCGCAGCCTGCTGGACCGTTCCGTCGGCGACGGCCAGGCGCACGGCTACGCTGACCAGGGCGAAGTCGCCAGCCTCCCGTTCCCGGGCCTTGAGGTACAGGCTGCGGGGCGGCTGGCCGCCGGCGCCCAGGTCAGCCGGTCGGGGCAGCGTAACACCTGAAACAAACTCTCCGGGCTCCAGAACCGTCTCCCGCAACACGTCAACCCCGGGACCGGCAAAGAATTCGCCGATGGGCAGGGTCTTGCTGCCGCTGCCGCCGCTGATTTCGATGGAAGCGTCAAAGACGGACAGGGCTACCGCGGTGTCGGAGGGATGGACAATGTAGCAGCGGTCGCCGCCGGTGACGCACAGGTACTTGGTGTTGCCGACCAGGGCAAAGCAACGGTCGCCGCCCTTCTTCAGGCACTGGGTCAGCGGGTGGCGGTAGTACCAGCAGCGGGGCCGCTGGTTCAGGTTGCCACCCAGGGTGCCCACGTTTCGGATTTGCGGGGTGGCCAGCCCGCCGGCCGCCTCGGCCAGGGAAGTGTAGGCCGCGCGAATCACCGGATGCGCCGCCACGTCCGCAATGGTGGTCATGGCGCCGATACTGAGGCCGTCGCCGGTCTCGGCAATGCCGGCCAGGCCGGGCACGGATGCCAGGCTCACCACGCTGGCGGGACTTACAATCCCCTCCTTGATTTCGTCAATCAGGTCGGAACCGCCGGCAATGATGTGGGCGGCGCCACCCTGGTCATCAGTTAGAAGGGTTGCCGCTTCCTGCAGGGTCTGCGGCTCATGGTATTGGAAGGGATGCATGGATTGCTCCTGCGCTTTTTAAATGACAAGTTCGGGATACGCTTTCTCAGCCTCGGTGGTGTCAGGCCTGGCTGCCCCCCATCGCCCGTATCACCCGGTCCGGGGTGATGGGCAGTTCGGTCAGGCGCAGTCCCAGGGCATCGTAAACGGCGTTGGCGATGGCGGGGGCGACGCCGGGACAGGGCACCTCTCCCAGACCCTTAGCCCCCATGGGTCCCACCGGATCCACGATGTCGGCAAAAATAACCTGCAGGTCGGGGTAGTCCATTATGGTGGGGCTCTTGTGTTCCAGGTAGCTGGCGTTAAGGGTTACGCCGGTGGGGCCGTCGGTGACCAGTTCTTCGGAGAGGGCAAAGCCCAGCATCTGGGAAATGGCGCCTTCAACCTGGTTGAGGGCCATGCGGGGGTTCATAATCCGGCCCGAGTCCTGGGCGGCCACATAGCGAACTACCCGCACTCGGCCGGTGTCGGTATCCACCTCCACCTCGCAGAAGTGGGCGCCAAAGGCGTTGACAATGTAATCGGCGCTGCCGGGGACGGGGATGGTAACCTCCTCGGTTATGGCGTCCTCGTCCATGCGGGCGGCCACGTCGGTCAGGGCCATGCTGCGGGAAGGGTCGTCAGTGACGAACACCCTGCCGTCGTGGATATCCAGTTGCATTACCGGGGCTTCCAGCCCGTCGGAAGCAAGGTCCAGCAGTTGGCGACGGACCTCAGCGGCGGCCCGCACCAGGGCGCTGCCGGTGGAGAAGGTGGCGGTGGAGCCGGCGGTAATGGGCGCCTCGGGCGTAGTGGCCGAGTCCCCAAAAACGGTGATGACTTCCTCGGGGCTGACCCCCAGAATTTCGGCGGCCATCTGGGGCAGCACGGTAGTCGCGCCTTCACCCACATCCATCAAACCGCTGAGCAATGAAATTTCGCCGGTCTTTGCCACGCTGACGGTGGCGGCGGAGGTGGAGCCGGGGCCGCCGCGATAGATCATCATACTCATGCCCTTGCCCCGCTTCTTCGACGGGTCTGCGGGCTGGTCCAGGGGCCGGTCCCAGCCGAAGGCGGCCGCGCCGCGGGTCAGACATTCCTCCAGGCCGTTGCTGGAGAACGGGATGCCGCCCTCAATGGGCTGGCTGTCAACTATCTGGTCCGGAGGCGACAGGCGGGGGCCGGGCTGCCCTTCCGGCGGCACACGGTTCCGTTGACGGAACTCCAGGGAGTCCATTCCCAGCGCCTCGGCGAGGCGGTCCATCAGTGTCTCCAGGGCGAAATGGCCCTGGGGAGCGCCCAGCGCCCGGTAAGAGCCGGCAGAGGGGCAGTTGGTGTACGCCAGGTAGGACTCGTAAAGTACGTTGGGGCAGCGGTAGAGGTAGATGATGCCCTGCCCGGCGCGGCGAGCCACCCCGGGACCGGAAGCGGCGTAGGCACCGGTGTTGAGGGTTGAGGTCCCGTGGATGGCGGTAATGGCGCCGTCCCGCTTAACGCCCACCCTGAGGTGAATGCGGCCGGCGTGGCGGGTACGCCCGGCCACAAATTCATCCTCCCGGGAAAACTCGATGCGCACAGGTTTGCCCGCATCTCGGGCCAGCAGGGCCGCCAGGGCGGCAAGGCGGGACTCGTCCTTGTTGCCGAAGCCGCCGCCCAGGAAGGGGCCAATCAGCTGGATGTTTTCCATCGGGATTTCCAGCGCCTGGGACAGGGCCACCTGGTCCACGTGGACGCCCCGGGTGGACTTCCAGACGGTGACGGAGTCGCCATCCCAGCTGGCCATGGCCGCCCGGGGTTCCATGGGCGTGGCCGAGTGGCAGGCGATTTCGTAGGTCTCTTCCATTACGAGGTCGGCCTGGGCGAAGCCGTTCTCAACGTTGCCGCGGCCGATGGACAGGGGCGGGTTGATGGCCAGGTTTCCCCCGGGGTGAATGTCAATGGCGTCGGGGGCCAGCGCGGAATCGGCGTCGGTATAGAAGGGCAGGACTTCGTACTCAACCTTGATGAGGGACAGGGCGTGGAGCGCTGCGTCATCGTCCACGGCGGCCACGACGGCTACCTCATCGCCCACGAACCGCACCCGGGTGTCCAGGATGCTGGTATCCAGGGCTATGGGCGCCACCGCCCTGCGGGGAACGTTGAAGGGAGTGATGATTGCTTCAACCCCTGGAACCTGCTCCGCTTCGGAGGTATCGATGCTCACTATATTGGCGTGGGGATGAGGACTGCGAAGAACGTGGCCGTAAAGCATCCCCGGCAGTTTCAGGTCCGCCGAGTACCTGGCCTGGCCGACCAGCTTTTCAGGAAAGTCGCGGCGCGGTACGTTCTGTCCAACAACTGAAAGGGTTGTCATGGGTGGCTCCTCAGGTTCTAGGCTTGGTAGTGCTCCGTCTCCAGTCCATTTTCGGGCGCCAGGGACTGTATCACTTCAATGTGACTCAACAGGTTCTCGTGCAGCCGGTCAATCATTTGCGGCCAGTTCTCCGAGTTATACGCGTCGAAAGAGTCCCAGTTGGATATGCCCTGCTCCTCAATGGCGACCCGGTACTCTTCCGCATACCTGGCACTCTCGCCGTTGGGTTCCCCCCGCCTTCCGTTGAGCACAATTCCCACCCCGTCCTGGGCCAGGGAAAGGGAGGCGGTTACGTTGCCAACGGGAATAACCACGCTGTTGTTAATGTGGCCAGGGCTGATATTGGCGTCGGATGGATACCGCTGAGCGTAGGCTCTCCAGAAGTCGTTCCGTATTTTTCGCAGGCCGATCAGCTCGCTGCGGGGCTCGCCCATGACCCGGACCTGTTTTTCCCACTCGTTGGGTCGTTCCAGGACCTCAAACAGCGCGGCCACCGGGGAGCTGCCGATCCTGACCGCCTTGACCTGAACGGCAAAGAAGCTGAAACGTGGGTCGGTGTTCTCGTTGAGCCACCGGATGGCCAGGCAGTCGTGCTCGGAGAAACCGGGGGCCATCCATACCGCCGTATCGGCGCGGAATGCGGCCATGTAGGCCAGGACCTGGCCCAGGTGATGGAGGTCGGCGGTCTCCAGCTGGCATTCAATCAGCACCAGCCGGTCGGCGTGGGTGTCACGGGCGATGAGGTCCGCCCGAAGGGGCCCGGAAACAACCTCCCGTCCCTCCACTTCCAGGGTTATGCCGAGGGCTTCGGACAGCCTGGCAATGTTCTCCTCCAGCCATGGGGTAAAGTCCAGAGCCTCATTGGGCCACGCTTCAGACAGTTCAACTTCTCTAAGGTCTCCGAACTGCAGCAAACCGACTGTCTCCTTGCCTATCCGGCGCCTCGACTCCGGGCGGGCTTTGACTTGTACCACTGCCATTGGTATGCCCAGAGGGCGGGTTACCGGAAACCCGCCCTCGCTGATTGCATCCTGTTCCCGACGCGGCCAGACGCGCCGCCGCTAGAGGACGTGGTACATCAACCGGTGGTCGCGGAGGACGTCGGCGGCGAAGTCGTTCTCGACGTCCCGCCACACCGAGTGGATGTGGTTTGCCCCGTCCTGGATGTTGTCGAACTCGATCAGGAAAGTGCCGCCATGAATGCGGTAGTAGTGGTCGCGGCTGCGGTCGGTGGCGCCGGCCCAGACGATGCGGAAGTGGTCCAGGCCTTTTTCCTTGATCTCATCCAGCCTTTCCCGGGCCACGTCGGTGCGCACCTGGTTCACGTACTCGGTAATCAGGGCCAGGAGCATCTCCTTCTGCTCGCCGGTCATATCGGCGGCGGACAGGCCCTCGCCTTCGTGGACCGGGGCCTTGGTGGTGTTGTAGGTCAGGATGTCCCAGGGGGCATTCTCGTGGATGACGGCCTGGCTTCGCTGTTCGTCGGTCAGCGAGGCCATCAGTTCGATGGCCAGGTCCTCGCGCTGCCCCAGGATGCGGAGGCCCTTTTTCTCGCCGTGGGGCACTTCGGCGGGATTGGCGCCGAAGAAGAAGGGGGTAACCGCGGTTACCTCTTCGCCCCAGACGCTGAAATGGAGGGATACGTGGTGTCCCTCAGCCCGCCAGCCCCAGGGCTCCTCGCCGCCGGGCTCGCCGAAGACGGTCCAGTAGTAAAGCTCCGGGTCGCGCACGAAGGTGACTATGTTCCGTTCCTGCTCCAGGGGCCCCAGGACCAGCTCGTGCTCGATGATGGCCCTGGCCTGCTGGTAGGCCTGGGGATCCAGGGAGCTTTCCATGATACGGAAAGCCAGTTCCCGCTGCTGCTGGTTCATGTCCCGCAGGGGCAGGCCGTGGCGGTTCAGGGGCGGGTAATACCAGAACTGCCGTTCCCCGTCGAGGTAGTGGAACGTCCCCTTGGCTTTCTGCTCGGAATTGAGGCTCTCCAGCCAGTTGCGGCAGGCCTCGGCCATTTCCGCAGTGGCGGTGGTGTGTTCGTGATAGTGGGCGTGTCGTATGCCGTGGTTGTGCTCAGCTGTCGCCGTCATGGTGCGTGTTTCTCCTTGCCGGTGTATGCGCGCCAGTTGCGCAAATCTGGGATGAGTTTAGTGTTGGGTAGTTGAGAGTGTCAACCGCGTCGGGGCCACGGTAACTGCGATACAGCCCGCTTGACACCCCGGCCAGCCGGGTTATGATTGGGACTGCTTACCTACGCTATCCGGAGGTTTCCAACATGGCTTCTCATTCCCTGGGCCTTACTCTGCACCAGGCAGCACGACAGAAAGGGGTTTCCTTTTCCCAGGAGAATGAACCGGTTGACCGAAACGTGCGGGCCAACGGGATGAACTTCCACTACCTGGAATGGGGCCAGCCGGGGAACCCGATGATAGTAATGCTCCACGGCGGTTCCCAGCAGGCCCACAGCTGGGACTTTGTCAGCCTGCCCCTGTCCGAGGGCTATCACATCATCGCCCTGGACCAGCGGGGTCACGGAGACAGCGACTGGGCGCCCGACGGGGACTACGCCCTGGAGGCCCACCAGCGGGACATTGACGCTTTCGTCGCCGCCCTGGGCATTTCCGGATTTCACCTCATCGGCCATTCCATGGGAGGGCGCAACAGCTATGTGTGGGCCTCCCGCAACTCGGACAAGCTGCGGTCCCTGGTCATAGTGGACACAGGACCGGTGGCCCAGTCCCGGGGCCGCAACCGCATCCAGAATTTCCGGGAGTTGCCGGACGAGCTGGACACTTTCGAAGAGTTTGCCGACCGGGTCCAGGAATACACGGGCCGCTCCCGCGAGCAGACCCTGGGGGCGCTGAAGTACAGTATCCGCCAGCGACCGGACGGCAAATGGTCGTGGAAATACGACAAGCTGCTGCGCACTCCGGGCCACCAATCCCCGGCCTGGACCTCCGAGCAGCTCTGGGACGCGGTGGCAAAAATTACCTGTCCCACGCTGGTGGTGCGGGGCGGCAACAGCGACATTTTCGCCGACGAGACCATGCGGCAAATGCGGCAGGTCATACCCCTGTGCGAGATTGTTACCGTGCCCGACGCGGGTCACCTGGTGGCTGGCGACAACCCGGTGGACTTCCTGGCCGCAGTGCGCGGGTTTTACGGCAGCCTGTCGTAATTCAGGACGGGCTTGACCGTGAGTATTGGATGGGACCGTCAGGGATGCCCACGGTCCTCATCACCTCCCATCTCGTAACTTGGCGGCGACCACTGCAGCACCCGTTGTACCGGCCGTTGCAGGTCAACGGAATTACAGTGTTGAGCGGGATTGCCCTGCGCCGGAATGGCCCCCGACAACCGGTGCCTGAATTCAAAAAGCTGAACCGCCATTAGTTCAACCAGATTGTATTGATGGGTTGGGGCTAAACCGTCGTTCCCGCGCA
>JAPPJA010000243.1 GCA_028874675.1 Chloroflexota bacterium | reverse complement strand
GGAAAGGCCAGAGTAACGGTCTCCCGCTCTTCATCCAGCGTGATGGAAGACGCCCGGATCCACTGTCCATCCTTGATGAGCATACCCGCGGGGACCCGTAGCTCACAGGCATTCAGGACAATTTCGGAGGTTGTTTCCAATATTTCAATATCAACAACTTCCAGCCCGTCAAAGGTAAACTTGTCCATGTCGGGCTGCAGGGTAATCTGGTAGTGCGAGGGACGTACATTGTCGGGCAGGACAACGGCATCGGCGCTGGGCATTGCTAAGCTCCTGTTGGCTGTTTTTGATGAGACCGGGTCTTGATTCCGGTCACCGGAATCCCCTGGAGATAGATGATTCGCCGTCTATGATAAGGGCAGGCAGGTATGGGTTCAACCGGGGCTGTCGTCCGGTTCAGGTGACCGGTCGGTTTCGGCGGTCTCCACCCCTTCTCCGGAATCTTCCGGCGAGGTATCTTCTGCGAAGGACAGCTCGCGAAAGACCTTGATCAGAGTTGACCTCGTAATGGCCGAATGGGTAATCGGCCCCAGCACGACGGACAGCAGCAGGCTGGTCAAAATTGGCTGCGCGGTCAGCAACTGTAATCGGGGCACAAGCTCGAAGCCCGCCTCCAGGCTTCCCAGTTCCGGCAGCAGTTCCAGGAAGGCCAGGCCAATTCGGAAAGAGAAGATTCCCAGGAACCAGATCAGGGAGAGCAGCGCCATGGAGAGAAAGTCGTAGGCATTGAGGCTGGTCTCGATGTAGAACCCTCCTATCCGCATACTCACCTCCGTTTGGGTCCCCTGGCCGGCTGGCCGGTATAGTCCACTCTGGAATATCTTTCAAACGGCTTTTGCTGTCAACCTCAAAGGGGAATGATATAATGGCCCGCACGCAGCGAGGGCCCGTTTCGCCCTCCGTTCCAGGGCTTTATTCTTACTTGAGGGGAGAGATTTTTCATGCCGCCACGGACGATGTTCGAGAAGATATGGGACGCCCACGTGGTCCATGAGGAACCCGGGCAGCCTTCAATACTCTATATAGACCTGCACCTCATTCACGAGGTAACCACTCCCCAGGCTTTCGAGGGCCTGCGGATGGCGGGGCGGACAGTACGTCGGCCTGACTTGACGGTGGCTACCGTTGACCATAACACCCCTACATGGGATCTTTCGCTTCCCATAACAGATGAGATTTCCAAGGGTCAGCTGGATGCCATGACCGAGAATACCCGCGACTTCGGGTTGACCCTCTTTGACCGCTTCAGCCCTTACCAGGGCATCGTCCACGTCATCGGGCCGGACCTGGGTTACACCCTCCCGGGCAAGACCGTGGTGTGCGGGGACAGCCATACCTCCACCCATGGCGCCCTGGGCTGTTTCGCCGTGGGGATCGGCACTTCCGAAGTTGAGCACGTGCTGGCCACCCAGACCCTGCGCCAGTTCAAGCCCAGGACCATGGAGGTACGTGTGGACGGCCAGCTCCCGGCGGGAGTGGTCGCCAAAGACGTCATTCTCGGAATTATCGGTCACATAGGAATTGGCGGCGGTGTGGGCCACGTAATCGAATACACCGGCGAGGCCATTCGGTCCCTTTCCATGGATGGCCGGATGACCGTCTGTAATATGAGCATTGAAGGCGGCGCCCGGGCCGGCATGATCGCCCCCGACGAGACTACCTTCAACTACGTCAACGGGCGCCAGTTTGCGCCCAAGGGAGAAGAATTCGAGAAGGCCGTAGATGAGTGGCGAAAGCTGCCCACGGACCAGGGTGCAACTTTCGACAAGCTTGTGGAAATTGACGCGGCCTCCCTCGAGCCTTTCGTGACCTGGGGCACCAATCCCGGAATGGTTGCCAGGGTATCCGACCGGGTGCCCGATCCCAACTCCTTTGACGACCCGGGGCAGCGGGAAGCGGCGACAAGGGCGCTGACGTACATGGACCTGGAGCCCGATACTCCAATTTCCGATATCAAGCTAGATCGCGTCTTTATCGGCGCCTGCACCAATTCCCGGCTGGAAGACCTCCGGGCTGCCGCCGAAGTGGTCAAGGGGCGCAAGGTGCACCCCGACGTTTACGCCATGGTGGTCCCGGGTTCGGCCCTGGTCAAGGCTCAGGCCGAAGCCGAGGGTCTGGACCGGATCTTCATGGACGCCGGCCTGGACTGGCGCGTGGCCGGCTGTTCCATGTGCCTGGGAATGAACCCCGACATTCTTGCTCCCGGCGAACGCTGCGCTTCCACTTCCAACCGCAACTTTGAGGGTCGCCAGGGCAAGGGCGGTCGGACGCACCTGGTTAGCCCGCCCATGGCCGCGGCCGCAGCCATTACCGGGCACTTTGTTGACATCAGGGAATGGTAGGAGAAGAGAAAAATGGAGCCTTTCATCAAGATCGACGGGGTGGCCGCGCCCCTGGACCGCGTCAACGTTGATACCGACGCCATTATC
>JAPPJA010000564.1 GCA_028874675.1 Chloroflexota bacterium | reverse complement strand
TTTCATTTTTTTGTTATTCCCCTCCCCAAACACCAATAATACTCCCGACTTCGTTGGGCGCATGGCCATGCGCCCCTACCCAACCCACGACTTACACATGTTCCAGGTTCCCGCCTGCGCGGGAACGACGGGTTTTCCAGCCTCGTAACACACCAAGTCTGAACCCTTACTACCGGGGAGCACGGAAAGTGATCGCCGGCGGGTTGTGGCCAGACAGGTCAAAGCCATCGCAGTTAGTGGAGCGACGGCCTTGATGCGGGGTGAAGAATCTGGTCAGGGAGAGGGAGGCCTGGTTAGCTCTTCCCGCAGGCGGCGGATAACGGTCTCGACCTCTTCCTCGGTGAGGTTCAGGGGGTCCACGGCCAGTTCCCGGGGGCCGGCCAACTGCTGCAGGTGTATCTGCGGGTTGCCCTGCTCCAGGGCGGCCGCCACGGCGTCCCGAGACGGGCCACGCCAATCGTCGGTGAAGTGGATAGCGGCCTGGGGGATGAGGTAGTTTACGCTGTCGTGCTCCAGGGTGACCCGCAGGCCGGGCAACTCAACCAGCGCATCTACCACCGGCTGGACCAAAGCCCGGTACGCATCCATTTCCGCGGCCTCGTCCTCTTCAACGAACGCCGCCAGGGACGCCACCAGCCCGACGACCTCTTCCTTGGCCACCTTCATGCCGCGACCCAGGAACTGGGCGGGGTTGGCCTGGGCGGCGGCCGCCTCGATAAGGTCGGCTCGGCCCACCAGTATGCCGGAGCCCTGGGGTCCGCGAATGCCCTTGCCGCCGCTGTAAACCACCATGTCCGCTCCGTCCCGAAGGTAGCGGTACAGGTTGGCGCGGGGCGGCAGCATGGAAGCGGCATCCACGATGACCGGCACGTCGTGGGCGTGGGCAATCTGGCAGACGCGTTCCAGGGGCAGCACCTTGTTGCTGGAGAAGGGGGCAACCAGGTAGGCAACGGCGGCGGTGCGCTCGTTGATGGCGCCCTCCAGCTGCCAGGGGTGAGCGAAGAGGTAATCGCCAAACTCCACCAGGCGGGCGCCGGCGGCCCGGTAGGCCTGGTCGTAGGGGAAGCGGTGCATGGTGTGTATGACGATTTCGTTCCTGAGGCCGTCGGTGTCGGGAAGCTGGCGCATCCTGGCGGGGTCGCTGCCCGCGATGACCGCCGCCGCCTGCAACACCAGGCCGCCAGCGGCTCCACTGCAGACAAAACCGGCCTCAGCCCCGGTGAGCCTGGCTAGCTCCTTGCCGGCGGCGCGGTTCAGGTCGTCGATGTTGACCATCACCTGGGCGGCCCGGGACATCAACTCGAGGGTCTCGGGGCGGGTACGGGAGCCGCCCAGCCGGGTAATGGAACCGGCGGCGTTGATGATGGGAGCCACGCCCAGCCGTTCGTAACCTGATCCGGCGTTCCAGTCACTGCCGGCATTGCTGGCATTAGCCACGACTTCCTCCTGCTTGCCTAACACTGGCCCCGCGGGCCTTTATTCAGGGGCCATTATAGCAACAGCGGTGGGGGAAGCGGGCGTGTGGTAACCTTTCGTGCAGCGGGAACGCCCGGCTTCGAAGCGAAGACTTTTCCAGGGCAATCCACCCTCGGAAGAGTCCGGCCTGGCGGTCCCCAAATCGTGTCGAGGGAAGTGGCGATGAGCACACCTGGAGAGATTGAAGGTCGGGTACGGGCGGCGCTGGAGGAGTTGGGGATAGCCGGCTGGGAGTGGATCGAGATCGACCCGCAGTACGGCGACACGGCGGACTTCTGCCAACAGTACGGGTACGACCTGCCCCATTCGGCCAACACCATCATAGTGGCCAGCAAGCGGGGGCCGGCGGCGCACTGCGCGGGGATCGTGCGGGCGTGCGACCGGCTGGACGTTAACCGGCGGGTGCGCGGGCTGATGGGGGTGTCCCGGGCGTCGTTCGCCTCGGCGGAGGAAACCAGCGAGGTTACGGGAATGATGATCGGCGGGGTTACGGCGCTGGCTTTGCCGGAGGGGTTGCCCATCTACGCCGACGCGCGCCTGCTGGAGATGGACTACATCATCCTGGGAGCGGGTAGCCGGTCGGGCAAGGTGAAGCTGGCGCCCGGGGAACTGGAGAAGCTGCCGGGGCTGGAGTTCATCGAGGGGCTGTCGATTGCGGCGGAGTAGGGCGCAGCCCGGTCAATCTGCGGCTCAGCAGGGGGGTTGAGGGAAAAGGGGTGGTGCCGAGGGACAGACTCGAACTGTCGACACCGGCATTTTCAGTGCCGTGCTCTACCACCTGAGCTACCTCGGCAGGGATACATATCTTAATTCCGGGGGCGCGGGGTGTCAAGGCATGGCAAGGCGTGGCGGCGGTTCAGGGTTGGTGGGAATGCCTGTCCATACACCCGTCATACCTTCGACTTCGTAGGGGCGCATGGCCATGCGCCCCTACCCAACCCACGACTTGCACAG
>JAPPJA010000308.1 GCA_028874675.1 Chloroflexota bacterium | reverse complement strand
GGTAATGGGGCTGGCCAGTGGCAGCCACGGTAGCCTGGGTGCGTCCGTGGAAGGAGTTGAAGGCCGTGATGATTTCGTAGGCGCCGTCGCGGTGGAGCTTTCCGTAGCGGCGGGCCAGCTTCATTGCTCCCTCTACGGCCTCGGCGCCGCTGTTACCGAAGAAGACCAGGTCCAGGCAGCTGTTTTCGATCAGAGTCTCGGCAAGTTGCAACTGCGGTACGGTGTAGAACTGGTTGGAAGTCTGCAGCAGCGTTCCCGCCTGTTCGGCAATGGCCTGGGTTATGGCAGGGTGGCTGTGGCCCAGCTGGTTGACAGCCCAGCCGGCTACGAAGTCCAGGTATTCCTTGCCGTCAGCGTCCCAGACACGGGTGCCCTCGCCTCGGACGATTACCACGGGCTGGCGGCGCACCGTCTGCGCATAGTATTGATTCTCGATGGCGATCCATTCGCTGCTGCTCTTGCCGGTGGTCATGGTGAGTTACCTCCCAAGGTGTCACGTAGATTTTGCAGGGACCGATCCAGGTCCTCCAGAGCTTTTTCAAGCTCCCCGATCGTTGCCTCCATTTGTTCCAGTTGCTCCAACTGGTCCGAGGTGACGGCTTCCGTCTCGAACCCGGATGGCGATGGGGCGTCGAAATCGGACCCGGTCAGGCGGGCCACGCCCTCCGCCATTGTGTCGGCCATCACCAGGTTCGTGTTGTCAGCAAGTATAACCTTTTTCAGTTCCGGAAAGTCCAGAAATTCGGACTGCAGATACAGCGGTTCAACGTACACTATTGTATCAGCAATGGGTACGGCCAACAGGCGCCCCCGAATTATCTCGGAACCGGCTCCCTGCCACAAGGTGAAAAGCTGGGAAAAGTCCTGGTCGTTCTCAATGCGCGCCTCCACCTGGCTGGGGCCATCTATCTGCCGGTCGTCGGGGAGGTGGTAGCTGCGGAGCTGGCCGTAATAGGGCAGGTCGCTGCGGGCCACCAGCAGGCCCACCAGGTTCTTCTTCTGGCCTGCCGGCGAAAAGGGCATCTGGACTACAAACTCCTCTTTTTCCTCGCCTGGGAGACGCAGGAGCAGGTATGAGGGAGTTACCCGCACGCCGTCCTTGCCCAGCCTGGTCTCCAGGGGAACATCCCATTGCTCGGCCTGGTTGAAGAAGACCTGGGAGTCGGTTACGTGGTACCGCAGGTAGGTGTCGGCCTGGGCGGAAAAGAGGGTAATCGGGTACCGGATGTGGGGACGAAGGTCTTCGGGCATTTCGCCGAAGGGCTTGAACAGGGTGGGGAGGGCGTCGCGGTACATGCTCAACAGGGGCTCGTCAGGCTCCATTACGTAGAGGTCCACCTCTCCGTTGTAGGCGTTAACGACGGCCTTGATGCTGTTGCGGATGTAGTTGAAACCCTGCTCGCCGGGGGTGGAATAGGGATAGCCGTTGGTGACGGTGTACGCGTCCTGGATCCACCACAGCTGACCGGACTTATCCAGCACGGGATAGGGGTCCTGGTCCAGCTTCAGGAAGGGAGCAATGGCCTTTACCCGCTGGCCCACGTGGCGATAGAACTGGACGCGGCTGCCCTCGGTCACCTGGTCACTGAGAAGAATGTTGATGTCACCGAACTTCAGAGCGTACAGAGCGCGACGGAAGAAGGAATCCAGGGGAACGCCACCGTCGCCGTCGTAGTTCCAGGTGTCGGAGCCGGGATTCACTTCGCGCATGCCGCTGTTGACGATGGCAAACTCGATGGGAGATTCGCCGTAATAGACCTCGGGGCGACTGACCGGCAGTTCCCCCTTGATGGGTATGTCCTGGATGAAGTACTCGGGTCGGCCCTCGCCCAGGGTATAGCCGGTGGCGGGGGTCATGGACACGCCGTAGCCGTGGGTGTACTGGAGGCGCTGGTTGACCCAGTTCTGGGCATCGCCGGGCAGATTCTCCGGATCAAGTTCCCGAGCCGCGATAAGCACCTGTTGCACCTTGCCGTCCACCAGGTAACGGTCCGAGTCCACGTTCAGGAAATTGTAGTAGAGCTCCATGAACTGAAGCTGATTGTAGGCATCCTGCAATGGGGCGGCGTCCCAGAGGCGAATGCCGTCTATGGTGCTGCGGTGCTGTTCCACCGCCTCCACCGAAAGGGACTCGGCGGCGGGGTATTGAACTTCCAGCACGTTTTTCAGGCCATAGGCGGCGCGGGTGGCATCTATGTTGCGCTGGATGTAGGACTGCTCGCGGGCGAATTCGTCGGGGTTGACCCTGAAACGCTGGAAGAGGGCCGGATAGAGAATGCCGGCCAGCAGGAACATTATCAGCCAGAGGCTGAAGGCGCCGGCCATCAGCCGCAGCCCAACATAACGAATGCTGACGCCAAAGCCCACCGCGGCCAGCAGCGCAATACCGGTCAGGAACCAGTAAACGGGAATGCGGGCGTTTACGTCGGTGTAGGTG
>JAPPJA010000439.1 GCA_028874675.1 Chloroflexota bacterium | reverse complement strand
CAGCCACGTATCCAGGTTGCGGGAAGGCACTCCGCACGCCAACTGGTGGTAGGACGGGTCGATGTAATCCGGACCGGCCTTGAAGGGCTGCACCCTGTGACCGCGGCGGGTCAGCGCGCCCATGATGCCCGTGGCAATGGTGGTCTTGCCCACACCGCTGCGGACGCCCGCAATGACAATTGCACTGGTCATTCAGTTTCGCTCATCCTGAGGTCCGTCCTCGAATCGCTGGCCGACAAGGCGCAATCGCGCCTGAGAAAGCCCGCCATGAAGAAATCAACGGGCCGAAGACTCCCTTGGATCCAGGGTAGTTCCGTACTTGTCCACCAGCGCCATGAAGAGATCGTGACGTGGCTGGTTTGTCTCGTCTTCCTCGGACTTTCGGAGGTAAATGCGCAGGACGGGATCCCGGTTTTCATCCATGAACCACACCGAGTAGCTAGGAAGCCCCTCTTCGTTCATTCGGTGCAGAAACCGCACTTCTTCGATCTTGTCCAGGTACATGTGAAGATGGGTACCGCCCTCCGCCATGAAGGTCACGATGTTGCCGTCATCGGAAAACCGAAGGTCATCCAGCATCATGTAAACCTCCGACGTAGCTGCCGTGTTGGACAACATCAGCACTACCTCGTTGAAGCCCACTTCATCGAAGCCCTGGTGGCACTCTTCCAGGATTTGGCGTAACATCTGACCCTCCGCGCAGGCGCTTGTTGGCGAACATTATGCCGACTCAAGAGGTATAATTCCACCGGAAGAGCAATCGTGTCCGGTAATCGGGCCGGAAATCGAGAGTGGACTGGATGGTCTCCTGGAGCGCAGCTTGCTGCGTTCCGTGGTCACGAGGGGAGGAGGTCCTGCGCGACCGGGGCGGAGTCCATCCAGTCATCTCCCATTTGGCAAGTCCGACACCACCGGTGTCAGTCAGGTAAATGGCAAATCAAGAATGACCGGCTGAACGCCCAAACCAAAAAAAGCCTGACCTTCTTGGTCAGGCTATTTGTTGCGCATAAGCATACACCCTTCCGCGAAGCGTACTCTGTTTCAGTCCGATGGCAGGTCTCCTGGCTTCTGGCTATTTGCGAGCATTCCCGCCTTCCCAGCCTTTCTATAAGGCCAGTGGCTTACCTTTCGGTATGGGTCAGCTCTCGCCAGTCACAGTGGCGCGACCACGCCGGAATTTCACCGGCTTCCCTTTTCAGCCCCGCATGGGGCCACCGTCAGACACTTTTCTGTTGTTAAAGGACTTAGTTACCGTGACGGCAATGCTATATCACAAACCGACAACTGTCAATCACCGGACCGAAAGCGGTAGCGTCGCGATACAGGTGGTTTATTGAAGGCAGGGGCGCGTCCGCTCCCCTGGATACAGTTAAACCGTTCTGCCTTTGCCCTACCACCTGAAATGGAAAGCTTTTCCCGACGGCAAATTAAGGTAATTATATACTTACGTACCAAAACCCTTTACATCCGGGAGCCTATGTGGTACACTAACCTCATAAATCAAATATAAAACGGTGCAGTTATGACAGCCAGAAACGCTCCCGGCAAGCATTACCGCAAGGGCATCAGCCTCATCGAAGCAGTCCAGCGTTTCGGGGATGACGAGAAGGCCAACGAGTGGTTTGTTCAGCGCCTCTGGCCCAACGGGATCGTGTGCCCCTATTGCGAGTCCAAGGACATATCTGACCGCAAGACCCGGCGCCAGACCCCCCAATACTACTGCCGCTCCTGCAAGGGCATTTTCACCGTGAAGACCGGCACGATCATGCACGACTCCCGCCTCCCTCTGCACAAGTGGGCCCTGGCCTTTTACCTGATGTCCACGAACCTTAAGGGTGTCAGCTCGATGAAGCTCCACCGGGACCTGGGAATCACCCAGAAGGCTGCGTGGCACCTGGCCCACCGCATCAGGGAGACATGGAATAAGGAGAGGCGGTTGTTTGGGGATGAGGTTGAAGTGGACGAGACGTACATCGGAGGACTGGAGAAAAACAAGCATTCCAGCAAGCGTCTCCGCCAAGGTCGCGGAACAGTGGGTAAAACGGCGGTGGTTGGCATGATTGAGCGGGACACCCGGATGGTCAAGGCCAAGGTGTTGGAGCACACCGACAGGGAAACCCTTCAGGGCTTTATCCACAGCAACACCTACCCCGATACCCAGGTCTATACGGACGAGGCCACTGCCTACCAGGGGATGGACCGGCCTCACGAGACGGTCAAGCACAGTGTCTCGGAGTACGTGCGGGGGATGGCCCACACCAACGGGCTGGAATCCCATTGGGCGATGCTAAAGCGCGGGCATGATGGCGTCTACCACCATTTCAGCCCGAAGCACCTGGACCGCTACATCACAGAGTTTGAGGGCCGCCACAACAACCGCCCGATGGACACCGCCGACCAAATGGCGCGGATGGCCCAGGGGGCAGACGGCAAGCGGCTACCC
>JAPPJA010000515.1 GCA_028874675.1 Chloroflexota bacterium | reverse complement strand
GACCCAGCTGGGAGTACGCCACATTGAGCGTACCGACGGAAGCCTGCTCCTCCATGACCTCAGGAGCCGGTGCCGGAGTCGGCGTTGGCACCAGGGTGGATCGCGCTCCCGCCGGTCTTGGCGCGGCCGTTGCCGCCGGAGCGCTTTGCTGGGCCGCCGGCGGGGACGAATCGGTATTGGCGGCCGCTTGAGGCGGCGCCGCGGTCTGGGCTGCGGCTGCCGACTCCGCGGGGGCAGCGGCAGGCTGCGGCTGGGACTCCGGCTGGGCCGGCTGGGCAGGCGCTGGCGCTGAAGCTGGCTCTTCCGAGGCGCCGCAGGCGACTACCAGGGTCAGGGCAAGAATTACAAGCCCTGATATTGCGAGCTTTCTCAATGATTTCGATGCCATTATTTCTCCTTTATTCCCCTTTACGCGACATGTACTTAATCATCAGGCGTTAAGCCCGGTTGTAAATTCAACCCCAACACAACGGCGACGGCCGCAATGGCCGTCGCCTAACATTCTTCTTGCGACTACTGCCGGTGGGGAATGAATTCCACGTTGGAGGGTACCCGGGTTACACAGCAGACCAGTTCCCACTCGTCAATTCTTGGTCCCACGGGCCAGACCTGAAAAACACTGGCCGTGGGAATGATGACGGCGTTATCGAACAGAAACTTGGCCATTTGGCGGGCAATCTCGAACCTTTCCTCCTCGTCGATAGTGGCAATGCCCCGGTCGTAATACTCAGTCATTATGGGGTGTTCCATCCCATAGTTGACCACGCTGGTGGGGCGGAAGGAGTTGAACAACGCTATGGGTTCAGGGGCGGGGGAAGTGCCGTGGCTGTTCACGCCCGCCCAGGAACGCTCAGGGAAAAGAGCGCGGAAGGAAGACATGGGCTGGCGGCTCTGGACCGTGCGGATTCCCACTTCCTCCCACATGGTAGCCACCGCCTCAGCCGTCTCAATAGTTCCGGGATATGGGCGGTTGGTCAGCGCCAGATTGACCTCGAAACCGTCAGGATAGCCTGCTTCGGCCAGCAGTTGCCGGGCCAGGTCCGGGTCGTATTCATACTCAAGGTCGGCCAGGTATCCCATGCGAGGCTCGTGCCCCAGCCAGGCGTAGATGTGCAGGGGCGAGCCCCGGCCCTGGAGCAGGGTTTCCACCAGCAGCTCCCGGTCTATGGCGTGATTCATCGCCTGGCGGACCTTGCGGGCCTGGTCCCATTCTGCAGAGTTTATGTCCGGGTTGGAGGAAATCCACGGCAATTCGCCGCGGCGGGGAGTGGGCAAATCATCCCGCTCCTCGTACATCTGCCCGTGGATAAGTATGAAGAGCAGGCCGCCGATGGAAGTCATAAACTTGCAGTCTGTGCAGCTGTCTTCCAGTACGGCGATGGATTCCAGGTTGAATTTGGCGGTGTCCAGCTGCCCTGCCTGGAAGTTTGCCAGGCGGGTGGATTCTTCCTGGATTTCCACGTAGTCCAGTTCGGCAAAATTGGGAGCCTTACGCCAGTGGTTCTCCACCGCTTCAAACTTCCAGGTACCGCTGGTCTCGTGGCTGATGCTGCGCCAGGGGCCGGTGCCCACCGCCTGCTTGGTCCCCGCTTCCTGGGGACCCACGTTTTCAAAATAAGCCTTGCTGAAAATCGCTTTGCCCATTTGGGTTGCGGCGGCCAGGGTAATCTGCCACGTAAAGTCCGGGGCAGGCTCTACGGTGTTGACTTTCACCGTGTAAGGATCCACCAACTCCATGCCGCCACCTTCAGCGAAGAACTGGCGACGGTAGTTTTCGGCCTGACCTTCGGTCGTGCCTTCCACTACCGAATTCTCCATCGTCCAAATGAAGTCGGCGCCGGTGAACTCACCATAGTCGTAATGGAACGGAATGCCTTGCCTGAAATTGAGAGTCCAGATTGTTCCGTCTTCAGACAACTCCCAGGAATCCAGCAATACCCCCTCCAGCGAACCATCGGCGGCCTTGGCCCAGACTGATTCACCGAAGGTAGTATTGTTAATGCTGTTCTGGGGGGCTCCCTGGAGCGACGGTATCCATCGAGGAGGCCCAATCTCGTCCAGGGCTATGCGCAGCGTACCAGTGGGGGCATCGGACTGGGGCGCCGCAGCCGGCTGGTCCGACACCTGCGCCGCAGCCGCCGTGGGAGCGGGCGCGTCGCCCGAATCCTGGGCTTGGGCGGGCGCCGCCGCCGGCGCGCTGGCAGGAGCTTGCTCTTGGGCCGCCGCCGGCTGGGCTGCCGGTTCGCCGGCTGGCTGGTCGGCGGGAGCCTCGGATGCCCCGCAGGCCAGCAATAATATCAACAGCGTCATCGCCGCCATCATCGACAGTTTATGAAAACTCGTACACAATACCTTCAACATGACCTCCCCCTATGGCAGGTTTTCATCAGACTAGTATTCAGTCAAACTTGGTTTTAAGGGTCTTAGAATTTTCCCTGGGAAGTT
>JAPPJA010000037.1 GCA_028874675.1 Chloroflexota bacterium | reverse complement strand
GACTCGCTCGGTCCGGGTCATCAAACCATCCCTGGTAAAGGCGCCCAGGCCCTCTCCCCTCGCTCGAAGGTAGCTGACGCCCTGGGAAAAGACAAGGGCCAGCAGGAGAATGACCACGTACAACAGCGTGGTGTCGTCGCTGTTTCCGGCCGTAAGAAAGTAAATGCCCATTCCCACAAACAGTGCGGCTTCACCCAGGCGGTCAAACACAGAATCCATCAGCGCGCCAAAGGGGCTTGCCTTGCCGGACATGCGGGCCAGGGCCCCGTCGAACATGTCCAGTCCGCCACCCGCCAGAAACACTAAGCCTCCGGCGAGGAGCCACCCGTTCCCGACCAGGACGGCCGAAAGCACGCAAACGCCAAACCCAATGAGTGTGACGGCGTTGGGTGTGAGCCCGAGGGCTCCCAGCATACGGGCGCCCGGGGTTTCAATGTAGCCGGCGAGGGTAGCCCGGATTTCTTCTCTACCCGGAATGGGCATCGTTCTCCGAAATGCAGTCCAGATAATAGCTTTCCACCTGGCGGGCAACTGCCTGCCAGCGATACTGTTCCACCATCCTGCGACCGGTCTGTCCCAGCCGACGGGCGTAATCAGGGTTGTCGATCAGGGTTGCCAGTGTTTCCGCCAGGGCCTGGGCATCTTTCCTGGGAAAGAGCAGGCCCTGCTCTCCTTCTGTGACAATGCCCATGTATCCCTCAATGGCCGAGGCAACAATGGGCTTGCCGCATGCCATGGCCTCCAGCAAGACGATCCCGAAACTCTCCTGTCCGGTAGCCGGCGAACAGAATATGTCGGCAGTAGCGTAATACCGGGGGAGGTCCCGGTAGCTGACCCCGCCGACAACTTCCACATCGCCAGGGTTCCGGGCGCTGACTATGCCCTGGGAATCCCGGTCCAGGTCTCCCGGCCCGACTATGATGAGCCTGGTTTCGGGGCGTTCCCACTTAAGGCGGCAATAGGCCTCCAGCAGATACTTCAGGCCTTTGCGCTTTTCCTTTCTGCCGACAAACAGGATATTGGTCTTGCCGTCCTGGTACTGGGGCCAGGGTGTGGCATTGCCGGCAAAGTGGTCCACGTCAATGCCGTTGGGGATTATGCGGTAGTCCATGGGAAAGAAGTTGTGGACGTACCTGCGTGCCGCCGGGGAAACGGCTATGCCTCCGTGCAGCCGGCTGTGCCACCGCCTGATGATTGGCTGACTGAAGCGGTAGAGATGCTGGCGGCTGTAGTAGACGTGAAATGTCCCCACGTTCACCGTATTTGAACACTCGAGGAAGCACAGGGGCAGTATGGGAGCCAGGGGCTCGTGCAGGTGGATCAAGTCGAAGCTCTCCTCCTGCAGCATCTCCCGAACCCGCGGATACAGCCACCACGACAGGGAAACCCTGGCGATGGAGCCGCCGCTGGGCACGGGAACTGACCTGCCCAGGGGTACGAAGGACTCGGCCTCAAAGCACTGCCGAGACGGAGAATGGGGCGCAATTACCGTCACCTGGTGCCCGCACTGGGTCAATTCCTGCGCCAGCTGGGACACGTGGGCCGTGACCCCTCCAGGCCAGGTGAAATCGTAGGGGGAAACCATCGCAATTTTCACGACAGCGTTTCTTCCTCCTCCGGCAGTGCGAGGGACCCGTCCCAGCTAGAAGAACCGGAAAATCCCGGTCTGGTCGTCGTGCCTGAACCTGCCGCCCAGCAACTCCGGGGTAATGCCTCTCTCCAGGCGCTCGTTGATGGCCTGCTTTACCGAGGCGGAGGCGGCTTCCGGGCTGTCCGAATTCCGGACGAATCCCGCCAGTTCAGCGGGATTGACATTGTCGGTTACGCCATCCGACGCCGTGACCAGCCTGTCCCCTCCCTCCAGGTTGACTTCAGTCCGATGCAGGTTAAGGTCCTGGCCTGCGCCAATGGCTTTCGCGGTACCCATGCGCAGAATGCCGCCGATTCGCCCTGAAAGCTGCCGGTGCTCTTCCCCACGGATGTGAAACACGGGACTATCGCCAGCGCTGATGATGTACAAGGGCCCTCCCAAATAAAGGGCCACGGATACGGTGGTCAGCAGGAAACGCCCGCCACCCACCTGGAAGAAGTCCCCATTTTGCTCTTCGAGAATCGCAATTACGTCCTCGGGCGAACTGATGGAAGCGGTTTCCAGAGCCCCCGCGACGGAGGTGCTGGCTTCCTCGCCCCCGTGACCGGTAACGCCGTCCATGACCGCATCGAGAAAGTGACCGTTACCCATGTCACGGATGAGGTAAGAGTCTTCCCCGTGCGTAGAGTTGTCGAACAAGGTGGCTACAACACTGGTAAGGCTGCCGCTGGACATTTTCCTCCCTCGTCAAATCAAACTGTATTTATGCTGCCGAAGCCCTGGCTAGTCTATTGTCAGTCTGTCTATTTCCCTTTCGGCATCAAAAACATACTTTGTCCAATGGTCTTCCCGCAAC
>JAPPJA010000324.1 GCA_028874675.1 Chloroflexota bacterium | reverse complement strand
GAAGGGCTATGACGGCCATGCAGGACCTGATAAAGCAGGCCTTTGAAACCAACTGGCAGTGGACCGAGCAATACATTGACGGCCTGAGCCAGGAAGAGATTGAATACCGACCCAACGACCAGTGCCATTCCATCGGGTTCATCCTGTGGCACTACGGGCGAGCGATGGACCGGTGGGTGCAGTCTCGCGCCAAGGGTGAGCCCCAGCTTTACGAACAGGGCTGGGCGGAAAGACTGGGCAAGGACCCCGACCCCAACGACGTGGGCTTCGGCTACGGGCTGGAAGAGCTGGGCAACTGGCGCTGTCCCGACAAGGAAGCCCTGGTGGAGTACGCCACTGCCATACGGGAAAACACCCTGGAATACCTGTACAGCCTGGACGAGGAGACCATGCTGAGCAAGGGAGTGGTCACCCGCACGGGCGATACCATCAGCGTGGCCGCTATGTTCTTCCACCTGCTGTGGGAGGTCAATCAGCACGGCGGCCAGGCCGGCTACCTGCGGGGCATGCAGCGGGGATTGAACCAGTAGATTTTGTTCATACGCTGATGCGCACGAATCTGCGTAAGCGTGCGAACCTGTCCCTCGCAGAAATTGGCTGGTATTCGTGGATAAGGAAAGGGAGGATAATGGCCCTGCAGGAATTCATAAGGCAGGCCTTCGAGACCAACTGGCATTGGACCGAACGCTACATTGCCGATCTGTCCCAGGCAGAGATTGAATTCCGTCCCAGCGACCATTGCCACTCCATTGGGTTCATCCTGTGGCACTACGGGCGGGCCCTGGATATGTGGGTACAGACGCTGGCCATGGGTGGGACCCAGCTATACGAACAGGGCTGGGCGGGCCGCATGGGAATGACGCCGGAACCCACCGACGTGGGCTTCGGCTACGGGGAGGAGGAGTTGAACAGCTGGACCTGCCCGGAGAAGGCCCTGCTGGTGGAGTACGCCAACGCCGCCCTCCACAATCTGCTGGACTTTCTGTCTGCCCACGACGACGAGTCCTTGCAGTCCACCGAACTGACCACCCACTGGGGAGAGACCATCAACCTGGCCCGTATGTTCGCGATGCTGCTGTGGGAGGTCAACCAGCACGGCGGCCAGGCCAGCTACCTGCGGGGCATGCAGCGGGGGCTGAACCAGTAGGGCATAACAGTAAGTTGGTATTGGATGGAGGCCGGAAAGATTAGGCAGTGTGGGTGTGGGGTTTAATCGGTTCTATACCGTCTTCGGCGCACCAGGTCAGGTATTCGTCGACCGCTTCCTGGAACACTTGCTCCAAGTTCTCTTCATTGTCAGTCTCAAAAATGACTATGGAGGAAGGGCCGGAGTTGATCACCCATCCGGCATATAGCTTAACTATGTCGTCATATTCTATTTCGGCGATGTACCCCTGATACTCCATCACGGCTCAACTCCTATTTCAGTCAGGAAGATGGCTATGTTTCGTACGGCCGCCCTCGCAAGATAAGGGCTGGGATGGGGTCTGTGAACAACTCTACGGATGCCACCGGACCTGAGGCGGACGCGGGACCCCTCGCCCTCCACGACTTCAATGTTCAACGCCCTTAACAATGACTCCACCTCTGACCAACGAATGTCCGAAGGGGTAGGCCTGGCGAATATCCGCTCCAGCGTGCGCCGGTGTCTTGTCCTCAAATACATACTATACTATCCATGCGGGCATTCTTCCACGAACAGGAAAGAACAATCAACAGTCCATTCGCGAGAATTCGTGCCCATTCGTGGTTTGAAATAGAAGGGAAATACCATGCAGATAACCCAGCACATCTACAGCACCCACATCATGGAAGACCAGAGTACCTTCGGGGCCATGCATCCGGGCGGCACCCAGATTTACTTTGTGGGCGACCCCAACGAGAGCATGGTGCTGGTGGACTCGGGGGAACCCTACCGTCACTGGACCCGCCAGATCCTCGACTACCACGTGGAACTGGGCCGCCCGACGATGTCCGCTATCCTGGTAACCCACGGCCACGGCGACCACATCGGGGGGCTGGACCGGTTGCAGGAGGCCTTTGGCTGCCCCGTCCGCTGCCACCCAAAACTGGCTCCGGCCCTGGAGCAAAGGCTGGGCGAAGGCTGCGTGGTCAAGCTCCGGTCCAGGGAACTGGTGCCCTCCGGCGGAGGCATCACTCTGCGCGCGCTGTTCACCCCGGGCCACGAGGACGACCACGTCTGCTACTACCTGCGGGCCGACAACGTCCTTTTCAGCGGGGACAACATCCTGGGCAACTCGTCCTCCAGCGTGCGCAACCTGAAACAGTACATGGAGTCGCTGGAACTGATGGCCAGACAACGGCCGGCGATAATCTGTCCCGGCCACGGCCAGACCATCCACAACGGCGAGGGCCGCATCCGCTGGTACCTTCACCACCGCCAGGAGCGGGAAGACCAGGTGGTGGCGGCCCTGGCCGAAGGAGCG
>JAPPJA010000131.1 GCA_028874675.1 Chloroflexota bacterium | reverse complement strand
GAAGGACATTTTCGCTGACCAGTTAGGGGATGACAGAATCGTAGAACAGCAACAGGCATTTTCACGGACATTGGTCCACTCCGGGAGCGTGGCGGTTTGACAAACGCCCGGTTGTGGTTGGCGGGTCAATCACCTTGTATGGTAGCCATCCGCCCGACAGGCCCTCAGCAGGGCACGGTGTGACATGGCGGCTCCCGGTGCTGGCGCCGTCGATGACGATTCGGTAGCTGGCGTTGGCCTGGCCTTGCACAAAATCGACCTCCAAAACCATGGCAGGAGACCGGAAGACCGTACATCCACAGCAACCCGTTGCGCCCTGAACTGCCGTCAGATACGCTGAACCGACCCCCAATTCTTCCCGGAGGAGCGAAATGGCAATCCACCCAGCTTCAGACCACGACGCCATTGCAGATGCCCGCGAAACCGTTGCCGGCATTAGAGAGCTCGAAAGAATCTCCAAAGCCTTCGAAGCAGCACTCCAGACCCTCGATAACCCCCGCTCCGGCCTGTGGGCCGGCATGACCACCGACCTGGTGCTGCGGTTCGCCCCGGACCAGTACACCCTAGCTAGGGACCTTCGAGCAATCTCACCCAACGGACCCTCCAGAAGCAAGTTCCTAGACCCACACCCCAGGGTCTTGGTCCTATGATCCAAGGCTGGTTTGAAGACGGGCAACCCACCATCCTGGCGCGGGTGCTCATACCCAGGCTCATGGTCAACACCTACACCACATTCCTGGTCGACACCGGTTCGGACTCCACCGGAATCCATCCAGACCCGGCCATTTTCGTCGACCTGTCCTACACGCAACTGGAAAACCCCTTCATCATCACCGGCGCAACCGGCAACTCGAGGCGCTTCACCGAACCCGCGACCATCGCCATTGCCAGCGCCGACGGCGCCTCCGTTTACCACTACGACGTGGACATCTGGATAGCAACGCCCCAGGACGCCCCCGCGGGCTTGCCCTGCATCCTTGGTCAGGACATCCTCAAAGACCTGCGGATGACCCACGATCCCACGGACGACATCCTTACTTTCCAGGTACGCAGAGCAGACCGCACCATTGCACTGTCCGGGCACTGAGCAACCCGGCGCCGACCTCGGTCACACCGGACAAGCCGTCGCACGTAGCCACGCTCACACTGGTCACGGCAGCGGCCCAACGCCCTGCCGACTACACCAGGACGAGCGCCCAAGTCGGCGGTGACACCGTCCCGACTACTCTCTCGCTCTGCATCAACAGCGAGCGCACAACCATAGTTCCGGGTCTAACCTGCACAAAAAATCGCCTCAGAACTGATTTTTGTGCAAAGCCCGTTGGCCTGCCGGGACAGAACCCGCTGGAGCCTTGGGCTGACGGGATCTGCCGGTCGCCCATCGGCGATCGTCTGCTGATGACCCGGACCCACGAATTGATACCGGTCCGTGGATGTTCGGTATCGTATCCATCACTGCATCGCGAAGCGGACCTGGGGACAGGGCAGCAAGACCATGGTGCGGACGGCGGACACGCCGCCCCGCGAGGTGGCTGAGGCGGATTTAGGTCGGCTGGGGATGATCACCGGAAACCACCCGGTCCGCACCCTGACTTTCCGGAAGTCCTCGGTCACCGGGGAGATGGTCTGCTCACTGCCCACGCAACGTGGGCCCGCTTTATCATTGCAGTTGATCAACGAGCATAGGCGCCATGCGCCGCAACGAACCCCCTTCCCGACGACATAGTGATGCGCAATCCCCGACAACCCATCTGAGGAGAACATGATGCCCGACCCAGGCGAAAAGCAAAATGATCCGCTGTGGACAATACGACGCCTGCTGATCAACTCGTCCAACGCGCAACCTCACCGGCTGATGTTTCTGGACGCTCTGGACAAAGCCGCAGAGACCTGCCGCACAGTCGCAGAATGGGCAGCCTCGCCCCGGGAACTCCGGGAGCGGCCCGACTTCGACCGCGACCAGTTCATCGAACGACTCTCCAAAGTACTGACCAACCGCCTGAGCGCCATGCTTCAGATGCTCTATGCCGCCGCGAACTGGCGGAAACAGGGATCTGACGGCGCCGAATACGCCAGCATCGCCACGGGACTGGTCAATTGGGAATACTTCCAGTGGATCGTTGACTCCCAACAGATGCCGCCCCAGTCGGTGGGCCGAACCTGCTCGGACTGTGGGCTCCTCAAACCGGAGGGCAGGCAGCCCAAATGCCGTTCCTGCGACGAGATTGAAAGCGCGTCGAAATGGACTGCATGCCTGCTGGGGAAGCCCCTTGAGCTGTCGGATCTTCAGCCCAGATACGGCGAGCCCAGGGACGAGTACGCCAGTGACTGCGCGGTCAGGGCCCTGAACGAGGCCATCGGAAGGGATAGATATGGAGAAATCTGGGACGCAATCACCCAAAGCATCAGGGACCTTGGCTACGCGCTGGACGCCGACCAGGGCGCTAACTGGC
>JAPPJA010000559.1 GCA_028874675.1 Chloroflexota bacterium | reverse complement strand
CGGTATTGCCAGCCCTGGGTCCTGAGCCCCTGTCCCAGGAATTCACGGCGGACCTCCTGCGGGAAAGGCTGGGACAGCGTGCCGCCCCGGTAAAGGCGCTGATGCTGGAACAGTCCGTCATTGCAGGCCTGGGAAACCTCTACGTGGACGAGTCCCTTTTTCTCGCGGGAATCCATCCCGCCCGGAGCGCCTCAGACCTAACCGTATCAGAGGTTGCAACCCTGAGAGACTGCATCGTCCAGGCATTGAATACTGCCTGTGCCTTCTACGACCGGGCCCGGGAAGAACGCTGGCCCGACCCTCCTTCGGCCCTCCAAACCTGGACTGTTCCCCGCAAGGAAGGTGAACCCTGCCCCCGCTGCGGCAACGCTATCGCGACCATGCGTATCAGGGCGCGCGGCACTTTCTTCTGCCCCCACTGCCAGCCCCACCCACAAGGCTAGGCAGGCCCGGACATCCCTTACCAGGTCAGTGTTGAAGGTCAGGAAGGCGCGGGCCCCTGCCGACGGCCGCCCCATCAACAAAGTGAAATGCCCTGCCGGTAAGAGTTCAGAGTTGGTGCGTTACAAGGCTGGAAAATCCGTCGTTCCCGCGCAGGCGGGGACCTGGAGCCTATGAAAGCCGTGGGTTGGGTAGGGGCGCATGGCCATGCGCCCCTAGGAAGTAGGGAGTATGGCGGATGTACGGGCACGCAATTCCCCTCAACTCTGAACTCTTACCCAAACACAGGTGCAGTTGACGCTAACAAGGGCCTTGCATACAATTGATTCGATGTCTGGCAAGCGCCCTTCTTGACCCCATATGCGGGGCAGGGAATGCCAATGTGACAAAAATGTGGAGGCCTGAAAAGGCTCTAATCGGTTGCGGGTCTCATATCCGCCAACCATCAGCGGAAGGTGAACGTTAATGGCTGACTACAGAAAGCATGAGGCGCAGGAGTGGGCGTGGGGGTTCCTTAAGGACCAGTGGACCACAATCATGACTCCCTTTACTCCCGATAACCGCATTGACGAGGAAGGTCTCCGGCGAAATATGCGGTACATTCAGAGCCTTGGCACCAGGGGCGGTGGCTGCACCTGGGGCATGGGCGAATTCTGGAGTCTCACCTTTGAGGAGCGCACTCGGGTGATGGATGTGGTCGCGGAGGAAGCCGCCGGACGCTGGGGAATCGCCGCCCACGTCACCCACACTTCCGTCAAGGACATGCTGGCCCTGGCCGACCGTGCCGAGGCCGACGGATTCGACCTCCTGGTGGTTGCGCCTCCCTACATGGTCGCCAAGACCGAGGAAGTCGTCTATGACTACGTCAAGACCCTGGCTGACCACACCAACCTGGGCATTATGTTCTACAACTCCCCCCAGTTTGGCATCGTTATGAGTCCCCAGGGCCTGAAGCGGCTATGCCAGATCCCCAACGTGGTTGGCGTCAAGGAAGCCAGCTTTAACCAGCAGACTTCCATTGAGACCCACCTCCTGGTGGGAAAGCAGTCCATCATCAGCACGCCGGACGAGTGGATTTACCCCAAGGCAAAGGAGCTGGGTTTCCACCAGCAGGTGATGTTCGCCAACACCTCCGACTGGCGCTTCGACACCCCCGAATGCAACAACTACGTCCAGTTCATCAACCGCGCCAGCCGCGGCGACCTGGACCTGGAGTTCTATAACGAGCACCTCAAGGACCTGAAGGCCCTTTCCGACAAGTGGTGGGGCGGCACCGTCAAGAAGTCCGGCGGCGTCCTTCCCGCTCCCATGTGCAAGTACTGGGGTGAGCTGATGGGCATGGCCGGCGGCCACGTCCGTCCCCCGCTAATGCCGCTGACCGAGGATGAAAAGGCTGAACTCAAGCGCGAGCTCTTGCCCCTGATTCCCCGTCCCCAGCCCGCAAGGGTTGCGGCTCAGGCCAGGGCCCACGCTCCCTGGTTGAACGAGAGCATCGGCAGCGGCGCCGAGGGCTCCGGCATGATGCTCCTGGTAAGCGTTCAGGACATGCCCGAGGCCCTGGAAGCCGACCGGGGCGGCGCCGACATTATTGACGTAAAGAACCTGCAGGAAGCCCTGGTGGGTTCCGGCCACCCCAACCTGGTCGAGGAAGTCCGCCGGCGCATTCCCGCCCACAAGCACGTCAGCGTTACCCTGGGTGTCGTGCCGGACCAGGCGGGCACTGTCGCCATGGCCGTCAAGGCGGCCGGAATGCTTAACGCCACCTCGGTCAAGGTCGGCTTCTGCGAGGCCACCTACGAGTCCGCTGTGGAGATTCTCCAGGGCGCCAGGGAAGCCCTGAGGGGCTACGACACCAAGCTCATCGGCTCCCTCTTTGCCGACAACCATCTCTTCAAGGGCGGCCTTGACCCGGACCTGATGGTCAAGCTGGCCATAGAAGGCCAGTGCGACGGCTTCCTGATTGACACCCTGACCAAGGACGGTCGAAACCTCTTCGACTTCATCCCCGAGACG
>JAPPJA010000574.1 GCA_028874675.1 Chloroflexota bacterium | reverse complement strand
ACTTGTATGGACTGTCATTGGCCAGCTTGCCCGCAGAAGCAGCCGCCAGAATGCGGCAGGCTTTGGAAAGATTGGAACAGAATCGCGGCTCCAGGGATTTCGACAAACTGGCCCGAAGCTTGTGCGTCGAAACTTGCGATGAGTTGTGGCGCAACCACCTGGCCGACTTGCACCAGTCTGTATTCAGTTCCATCCTGAATGGCTATGGCCACAAGTCCGCGGTAGCCGACTACATTATCCACGCGGCGCAGTTGTGGGACAGTTTCAGCGACGACCTGTGGGACACGGTTTGTTCCAGATTGCTGACCCTTCTATCCCCGTTGGATGAACCCGCAATCGGAAATCCCGTGGAGTGCGAAGAAATCCGAAGGGACCTGCTTTCCCTGATCAAGTGAAAATCACGCCGCGCCGGAAAGTCCCTTCCCGGCAGGGCGCCCGATTCCAGGAGCATTAGTCTTCCACCGGCAAGGAGTTGAAATGGCCATAAGAACGAAAAGAATGAGCGCCGCGCTGTTTGCCGGCGCCATGCTGGCGGGGTCCCCGCTGATATCCGCCTGCAGTACCGGCCCAACCTACGACACCTGGGCCGCCACCGACGGCGCCGCCGGCCGGATTAACCTGGACGACGTTCAGGAAGCATTCAAGGATTCCAGCAGCGCGACCGAGTTCGAGACCCGCGTCAACGAAATCTACGAGGGCGATGGCATAATCCTGATTCGGGCTCTCCAGGATGGGGACCGCCTGACCCTGGAGGGCTGGGAGGACCTGAACAATAACACCGAGGTTGACGACACCAGGGATGACTTGCTCTTCACCATCGTCAATCAAAACGACCAGAACGAGCTTCGCGGCCACCACGCCAACAGCTATTACCACAGCAGCTTTGGCGGCGGCGGCTTTCTGTTCGGGTATATGCTGGCCACTGCCTTTATGCCCGGCCCGTATTTCTATTCAACCCCGGTGACGCGCGGCTCTTCCATTCGCCAATCTCGCGCCTCTTATCGCCAGTCCGGCCGGTACGGTACCCAGGTAGCCCGCAACAGCAGGTATGCGACCCAGCAGCAGGGCTTTGCCGGCTCCCGGTACCAGGACTCCGGCCGTAATCTCAGCTCTAACCGGCAGTCCTACCAGCAGACCCAGCGATCTTCGGGCGCCTTTCGTTCCAGCAGCGCTGTTTCCAGGTCCAGGGGAACCTCCGGATTTGGTTCCTCCGGCTTCCGCTCCAGGAGCGGCAGTTTCAGCGGCGGCGGCGGCCACCAGAAGCTGACCGGAAGGCGAGGCTCCACTCCGGATGCCCCCTGACCGCCTGCATATCGAACTGGCGCTGGAGGGTTTGCCCGGGGACGCTGTCCTGGAGTTTGAGATGCTGGCGGGTGTGGCCGGCCGTTCGGTTGCCGCGCTTTTGGAAGAGGTTTTTCCTCCCGACGAGGCCGACCGGATGGAGGTGGAAGAGTCCTTCGATCTGCGGCTTAACCCCGACCTACCGGAAATTTATGGAGAATTCCTGGCGGTGGTCCAGCAATACCGGGCAGGCCTGTGCTCTCTCTTGGTCAGCGCCACCACTGGCCTTGACCTGTCGCCCACGGACCTGGTGGATGACTTGGTGGCCCCGGGTGCGCCGGGGAGCCTTCCAGTCCTGTCCCTTTCCCTGACCGCCCGTTACGACGCCCTGGATTATGCCAGGGCCCAGAGTTACGATGCCGGCGAGCCGGACCTCCTCCATTGGTTGCTGGTTTGCGCAGTGATGTACTTTATTGACAAGCATGAGTCGCCGCTGCCCGCGCAGGAAAGCCTTGATCAATGCCCGCCATTGGCCGGGGCGGTCGAGGATATCCTCTCCCGCAAGCTGGTTGAAATAGGGGATGGCCCTGCTGCCGCAACTATTACCCCCGAGGGCCGCAGGTTTATCGGCGAACTCCTGGCCGAGACCGAGCAGTTGATCGATTCCTATGACCTTTTCAAGGATGTCTGCTGGGATGAGGAATCCGGCCAGGCCCTCTTTGGGACCGGCCTGGGGGAAGACTTGAGGGTCGAAGTCTTCATAGCAGACTCCATTGACCCGGTCCGGGCCGTCTTTCTGCTTCGCCTCTACGACGGTTCGCTGGACCTGTTGGTTGACGGCTGGCCCCAGGCGGCCGGCGACAATGACCTCTTCAATGCCTTGCTTATGCCGGTGGTGGACCGCAGCGTCACTGAAAGTGAGCTGCTTGAGGAAATCATCGAACAGGGTATGGACTTGCTGGAGGCCCAGCAGGACAGAGTAAGGGAGGAGAACATCTACAGGAGGGCGTCCCGCAGCGCGCTGGCCGAAGGATGCCAGGGGCTGTCGTCAAATTGAAAATGGAAGCTCCCCAGCGCCCCATTTCGTCGTTCCCGCGCAGGCGGGAACCTCGGTGCAACTTGTAAGATCTGGTTCCCATGGGAATGGCGACAGACAAGCGCCATCCATCATTTCAAAGC
>JAPPJA010000133.1 GCA_028874675.1 Chloroflexota bacterium | reverse complement strand
CGCCTTCCAGCCACACCGGGGGTACCATTCTTGCCCGCAGGTTGCCCTTTCTCGGGTCTTCCGGCGCAATCCAAGGGGCCATAACCCCGGCGAAGACGACCAGCAGCAGCATGGCCAGGGGCAGCAACGGCCAGCGCCTGATCGTCCTCCAGATCTTGGGCAGGCCTACCCTTTCGGGAGCAGGGGCCAGCATCGCCTGGCTGGGGTTGTCGGCCATTTCTTCCTCCAAGTAGTTCAGGCAACGAGACTAGGAGAACCGGATACGGGGGTCCACGTAGGCATAGAACACGTCCACCAGGAAGGCTGTCGCCAGGTAGGCGGCGGCAAAGGAAAGCACGACGCCCTGAAGCAGCGGGTAGTCCGAGTCCCGCACCGCCAGGAAAGCCAGCTGGCCCAGGCCCGGCCAGGCAAATACCGTTTCCGCCACCAGGGACCCGGTGATGAGGCCCCCCAGGGTGATGCCGGCGAAAGTCAGGGGCGGAATCAGGGCGTTACGCAGGGCATGCTTCCAGATGATTATGTTCTGGTTCACCCCCTTGGCACGGGCCAGCTTGATGTACTCCGTATCCATCACGTCCAGCATGGCGGAGCGCATCAGCCGCAGATTGGCCGCCACGTTGAACCAGCCTAGCGTTATGGCGGGAAGAATTATGCTGCTGGCCTCTTCCCGGCCCGAAGGGGCCACCCAGCCCAGGCGCACCGCAAAGAAGAACATAAGCATTATGCCGATCCAGAAGGGCGGGGCCGACTGGCCGATGAGCGCAACGACCTTGCCCACCTGGTCCATGACGCTTCCTCGCTTCAGGGACGACAGGACGCCCAGAGGAATGCCCACCAGCAACGAAAAAGCGAAGGCCACGAGGCCGAGGTAAAGGGTGGCCGGCAATCGCTGCATTATCAAGGAGCCCACCGGCTGCTTCTGCACGATGGAAACGCCGAAATCGCCCTGCACCGCGTTCTTAAGGAAGATCCAGTACTGTTCCGGGTATGACTTGTCCAGGCCCAGGGAGGCTCGCAACTCTTCCAGGGTACTGGCGCTGGCGTAGTCGTCAATCAGCAAGGTGGTGGGGTCTCCGGAGATCCGGGCCATAAAGAAAATAAGCACGGAGACCAGCCAAAGGGTAACTACCGTAAGCAGCAGTCTTCGCAACAGGAATCTTTGCACGCTGGGTTACCTCCGGTAACTGGGCGGGGATGAAGCTTGGATGTCCGCATCCCGCCCCCGCGCCGACAAGCGCCGGAACGGGGAGCGGAGTTGAGACGTTTACCGGGCTTGGGAAGCCTCTTACTGGCGGTGAGGGGCGTACTCCAGGTCGAACAGGACCCGGGCGTCGCAGCAGGCCATATCCCACGGGTCCAGGTTCGGGCCCAGGGGGAAGATCCAGTTCACCTTGTACATGGGCAGAATCACCACGTTGTCGAATACCCACTGGGCGACTTCCCGCTGCAACGCAAAACGCTGCTCGTCGTCAAAAGTAGCCATGGCTTCGTCAATCTTGGCGTTCAGCCAGGGGTGCTCGATGCCATAGTTGATGATGCCGGCGCTGACCAGGGACGATGAGTAGGTGACCAGCGGTTCCGGCAGGGGCCCCACCCCGTGAGTATTGACCCCTTCGTGGGAGCGGTCCACGAACTTGGGCCGGAAGGCCGACATCTGGCTTCTTTCCTGGGCGCAGCGGATGCCAATCTCCTCCCACATCAGGCACACATACTCGCCGGTCTGTACCGTGCCGGGGAAGGGACGCGTAGTCAAGGCCATCACGATGTCAAATCCATCGCCGTAGCCGGCCTCTTCCAGCAACTGCCTGGCCCGGTCCGGGTCGTATTCATAGACCAGGGATTCCTGCAACTCGTTCAGGCGGGACTCATGCCCCATCCAGCCGAAGGTGTGGTTGACTTCCCCGGCGCCTCCCAGCAGTTCATCTACTATCAATTGGCGGTCCACCGAAATGGACATGGCCTCGCGGACTTTGCGCGCCTGCTCCCATTCCACCGAATTTACGTCGGGATTGGAAGAGATCCAGGGCAGGGACGAATTTCGCGGCGTCCCCAGGTCTGGGCGGTCAATGTACATCTGGCCGTGAATGTTAATGTGGGTCTGGCCGCCGCCGGGGAGCCTCAGGAATTTGACGCCTTCCACCTGTTCGATAACGGGCAGCGACTCCAGGCTCAAGTGAATGCTGTCCATTTTGCCGGCCTGGAAATTGGCTATGCGGGTGGACTCTTCGGCGATTTCCCAGATGTTCAGCTCGGCAAAATTGGGAGTCTTGCGCCAGTGGTCCGGAACGGCTTCCAGCTTCCAGACTTCCGAGGTCTTGTGCTCCACGTGCTGCCACGGGCCGGTGCCTATGGGATCCTCGACTCCAGCCCTTTCTTCTCCCAGGGCCTCAACGTGGGCTCCGCTCATTACCGGCAGGGCGCCCGTCAACCGGGCGGAGGTCGAATACCAGGTCAGGTCGAAC
>JAPPJA010000429.1 GCA_028874675.1 Chloroflexota bacterium | reverse complement strand
ATCGAGCACAAGGGCTTCGCTCTCGTGGACGTCTTCAGCCCCTGCGTCACCTTCAACCTCGACAACACCCACAACTTCTTCAAGGACCGCGTGGTCAAGCTCGAGGACGAGGAGCACAACACCAGCGACTGGAAGCTGGCCTGCGAGAAGGCCATGGTCTGGGGCGAGACCATCTACACCGGCGTCTTCTTCCAGTCCCCCGAGAGCGTCAGCCTCGGCCGCCGCGAGCCCGTCCTCGACGACGGCGGCCCGCTGGCCTTCCGCGAACTCGGCCTCACCGAAGACCAGGCCAGCAACATCATCCGCCGCATGATGTAACCCTCGTCAAGCCCTCAAAAAAACCTTGGGGCGGGTTTAATACCCGCCCCATTTTTTGTCCGCCAACCTTCCCAGGTTTTCTGTACGCTCTAACACACCGTAGGGGCGCACCGCCGTGGGCCCCGACTAAAACCACGGTAAAACGCAGCCGGCGAATGGCCCGGCTCCACCGCTTACCCCAGCGGCCCCTGGAAAACCTGGTCCACGTACGTATCCGACAGCGGCTCAATCGTCTCAGGCCAGTTGGCTGGCACCTCCCGGCGCATTTCCTGCGGACGCGGCTTCCCGCTCCACCCGATCTGCTCCATGTAGTAATAAAGCTCGATCATATGCCCGTCCGGATCAAAGGCATACGCGGCGTAGTCAATGCCCGGGTGCAGTTCCGCCGGCATCTCCTTGAACGTCACCCCGTTCTCCTTCAGGAAGCCCACCGCATTCCGCAGCTGGCTGTAGCTGCCCACCTCCACGCCGAACGACGCGCTGGTGGTGTGGGGACTGCATCCCAGCCCCGACCGCAGCGCCCTGGGGAACAGCCCCAGGCTGTGGTGCTCCGACCCGTTGCGCAGGAAGTACAGCCGGTGACCGTTGCACACCGTCTCCTCGGTCAGCACGAACCCCAAGTGGTTCTGGTAGAAGTTCAGCGACGCCTCCATGTCCTGCACGAACAGGTTCACCGGCCCGATCTTGGTAATCTTGAAGGGCCTCGGAAGCATCACCCCTTCCACGTCGTACTTGGCGGGCAGCTGGTTCACGCCCCGGAACCCCGAAAATATGTCAATTCCCTTGGACACCGCCTCTTCCACCTCGGCCTCTTCCGACATCTGCGGCAGGGTCGGTTCGTCGTGGAAGATGCGGTAATACATCTCCCGCGGCTTGCTGCGGCGCGTCCAGTCTATCTGCTCAATCCCGTAGTAGAGCTCGTTGATGTGCCCGTCCGGGTCGTAGGGATAGACGTGCCAGTTGCTCCCCGGCATGTCCCGTCCCACCCGCTGGATCCCGATGCCCTGCTCCTCGAAGAAGTGCGCCCCGTTGACCACCTCTTCCAGCGCCCCAGTCTGCCAGGTAATCTGGTTGATGGTCACCTCACCCTTGCCGCCGCCACCGCCGCCGGCCGCCACGAAGGCGTCCATCACGTTGCGGGGGAACAGCACAAAGGCATGGTGGTCGCTGCCGTGGGTGAAAAACACGCCGCGACCGTCCTCAATGTGGGCCAGCTTGTCCTCCAGCCCCGGAATCTGCTTGAAGTCCAGCACGTCCGACTCATAGAAGCCCAGCAGGTCCCGGTAGAACCGCACCGACTCCTCCATCTTGTCCGAATTAAAACCGAAGTGACCCAGCCGGCGAATCTTGAACGGTCGGTCCAGCATCACCCCGCCCACGCTGTACTGTTTCCTCTCAGTAGTAGTCATCTACCTGCCTCCCATGGGAAATTGCTGCGTAAATTATCCACGAATATTCACGAATGTCCACTGCCGCCCGAAAAAGGATAGCGTTACATTTCAGGTGGCTTATACCGGAAGGGACGGGTTTAAAACCCGCCCGCCACCAATCCGGTACTGGAGCCCATGTCCCCACCTACTGCAACGCCGCCCGCTCCAGGTTCAAAGCCAGCAACCACTCCAGAATCTCCTGCTCTCCCAAGTCCGCCGGCCACCCGTACGCCGCCGCCACCGCCGCATCCAGCTCATTGTGGACATTGTCCAGCCAGGTCGGCCGCGCGTTGTAAAGGTTAGTCAACGTCCGCTTCTTCAATTCCGATTCTTCCATCCCCGACGGGTTCAGCCAGCCTTCCCTCAACTCGTTCAATCTCCTGGCCGCTTCCGCTATGGCCTCCCGCTGCTCATCCGTGGGTTCAGGAAATGGAAAGGTTTCAAAGCAGGTGGTAGGAGTGTAGGTTCCGCCGCTATCCGCCTCCCTTAACTGGCTACCTACTTTTCGCGTCCAAAGTTCATGGGAAGATGAAGACAATAGCCCGAACCAATAATCGTTTTCATTTGCTATTGCAACAACCAAATTTGAAGGAAGAACATCGTTATCAAGCCAAACGAAAAAACGATGCTTCGCGACCTTTGGAGTGCCGATGTACCTTGCTAGTGGAGCTAGTACTCAGTCAAACTTGGTTTTAAGGGTCTTAGAATTTTCCCTGGGAAGTTG
>JAPPJA010000528.1 GCA_028874675.1 Chloroflexota bacterium | reverse complement strand
CCTGAAGCCAGTGCCAGGGATCCTGGACGGTGATGCCGTGGTGGGTGAAGCTGTGGGGGCGCTGTTCGGCAACGGGAGGCAGGGGCGCCACTTCCGCATCCGGGACAGGGGCAGTGACTGACGTCGCTGGCGGTGGCGCGGGGGTGGGTGCGGGTACCGGAGCGAGGGGCGTGGCTGGCGGAACAGGCGTGGGAGTCTGCTCCGTTGCGGTCGCCGCGGGCGCAGGCGTGGGCCTGGCGGACAGGGGCGTTGCGGTGGGAGGCTGGGCGGCGCCGGTGGCCGTGGGGACGGGAGTTGCCACCACTACGGGTTCGGAAGTGGCCTCCCGGATGGGCGAAGCGGTGGGGAAAACAGCGCCAGAGGTCGGGGTCGGAAATGGTGTGGGGGGCGGCGGGGGCGGTTCCGCTACGCAGGCGGCGAGGGCGAAGAAGACAATGCCGACTAGAGCTATGGCAAAGAGGGAAGGTCGAGGGATTGGCAAGCTGGAGACCTCCGAATGCGAGGTAAGGATTTTTGCGGGAGATGATTGTATAACGATACTCAGTTTCTGGTCGAGTGTTGCAGGTGGAGGTCAAGGCGTTGTCAGGTGGCATCCAGGGCTATCGCATGAAAGAGTAAATTGTCATTCTGAGCTTGCCGAAGAATCCAAACTCCTCCCCACCAACTGGCTATCGGACCCGTAGCGTGGCTGTGGGGAAGGATTTTGGGCCCTTCGGCAAGCTCAGCTCAGGGCGACCTAGTTTTGCCTTGTGGATAATAGCCGGCTGTAGGACGAATTTTTCATGCGATAGCCCTGAGGTGGCATCGCGCAGGCAGAACGGTCGAAATGCAGCCAGGGCGGGTTTGATACCCGCCCTACCCGCTATAGACCACCTGAATCTCGACACTCCCGGAGACCAGCAACCGTGCAGCGTTGGTGGGTCAAGGCGACATGATCCGTTGCTGCCGGCCCAGGCGCAATTCAAGCGGAGACGAAGACGCCATGGCCGGCAGAGAAAGAAGGCTAATTGACAGGGTGTTGGGGCGTGGGGATAATCGGCGAAACTTCCTCGGGAGGGCAGGGCAATGGCTGAGACCGCTGACGTAGTTGTAGTCGGGGCAGGGGTGGTTGGCTGCTCGGTGGCCTATTACCTGGCCCGGGAAGGCATAGGGGTGGCGCTGCTGGAGGGAGAGGCAATGGGGAGCGGCGCATCGGCGCACGCCACCGGGTCGCTCAGCCTGCTGGGCGCCGAGTTTTCGCCCGGGCCATCCTTTGAGATGGCAAGGGCTTCATACGACGAATTCCCCGGGCTGGTCGCCGCGCTGGAAGCGGCCACCGGGATGGACCTGCTCTACCAGCGGAGGCCGTCGCTGAGACTGGCCATGGACGAGGAGGAGGCCGAGCTCATCCGGGGGATGATGCGGTGGCAGCAACCCCTGGTGAGCATGCGCTGGATTGACGCAGCAGAGGTGCATGCCATTGAACCCCGGCTGGCTGCTTCGCTGATGGGGGCGGCCTACGAGGAGGAGTCGGCGCAACTGGACAGCTACCGCCTGAACCTGGCCCTGGGGAGGGGCGCCGAATTAAAGGGCGCAAGGATAGTCCAGCGGCAGGTTACAGGACTGGTCAGCAGGGGCGCGCGAGTTACAGGGGTCAAGACGGCCACTGAGGACATCCATTGCGACACGGTGGTGGTGGCCGCCGGAACCTGGAGCCGGGCCTTCACCCCCTGGCTGGAGTTTCCCGTACCGGTACGGCCGATGAAGGGGGAGCGTCTGCTGCTCAACTATCCGGGAGAGCCACTGCCCGTGCTGATAAGCTCCCCCAAGCGGGGGCACATGATCAGCCGGCTGGACGGTCTGACCAGCGTGGGAAGCACGGGAGGCCGGGACTACGACGAGAGAGACCTGTTTGCAGGAGAGGAGTTTGACCGGCGGCCCACGGAATCGGCTCGGCTGGAACTGCTGCAGCGGGCGATGGATGTCCTGCCCGACCTGGAACGGGCGGAACTGGTGCAACAACTGGCCGGTTCTCGCCCCCTGAGTCCGGACAGCAAGCCGATAATCGGTCCGGTACCGGGATGGACGGGAGCGGTGCTGGCGACGGGGCATACGACCAAGGGCATCCACCTGGGACCGATAACCGGAAAGATCGTGCTGGACTATATAAGGGAAGGCGGCACTACGGTGGTCTCGGACATGGGCGAGTTTCTGCCGGACCGTTTTGCGGGGTTTACCGATGCGGACTTTCTGCCGGAAGTTCAGGCGGTCGAGGAGTAAAGGGATATTGGCGGCGGTAGGTGCGGTAGTCGAGGGCTAGCGATTCCCGCATCTTGACCGGGAGTGAGGGATGGGGATTCTTGATTCAGGGACCCGGAATCCAAATGTTCCCTGCCCCTGAACTTGTTGGGGAGTGTCGTCAAATTCGCCCGTCATGCTTGAAACGGGAGGAATCTTGACTACAGCCGGCGAGGTTCCCGCCTTCGCGGGAACGACGAAA
>JAPPJA010000170.1 GCA_028874675.1 Chloroflexota bacterium | reverse complement strand
TCTTCATGGACGACGAGCTTCGCGCCGAATATGCGCTTGACGGGATCGTCACGCTCGTCGACGCGGCCCACATCGAGCAGCAGCTGGGAAGAAGCGACGAAAGCACAGAGCAAATCGCCTTCGCGGACGTCCTCGTCCTCAACAAGACGGACCTGGTTAACGGCGAGGTGCTGGACGGCCTGGAAGCGCGGCTCCGGGGCATGAACCGAATGGCGCGGGTGGTGCGCAGCGAAATGGCCAACGTCCCCGTGGACACGGTGCTGGACCTCAGCGCCTTCGACCTGGACCAAGTACTAGAGCGTCGTCCCACTTTCCTGGAACCGGAGTACCCCTTCGAGTGGACGGGAGTTTACTCCCTCGCTACCGGCCGCTACGAATTAAGCCTTTCCGAAGGGCCCGACCCGGCCATGTCCCTCGTGATTGTGCCCGAGCAGGACACGGACGACGCTGCCCTTCGGGAGAGCGCCGAGTGGTGTGTGCGGGAATACGCAGAGCCTGCGGAAATCATTCAGCCAGGGGAAGAAATTCCCATCGGCAGGCATGCGAACCTCCGGCTGGATTCCCCGGGACGCAAGTCGTTCTTCTTTAGTGTCGCTGCGCCGAGTCGGGTTGGCCTCTTCACCCAGCACCTCCCGGAGGAGTTCGATCTCCAACTGAGGAACGCGGATGGAGAGGAATTCAAAATGGGGGGCAACTTTTGCTCTGAGCCTGCCTGTACAGAGGAAGAGGCAGGCACACAACGCATCAAGGGAGCGGCGGTTCCCGCCGAAGCCGAGCGAACCTGGGTCGCCCAGCACGAGCACGACGACGAGGTGGGTTCGGTCTCCATCGAAATAGACGGCGATGCCGATCCCGAAAAGCTCAACGCCTGGCTGGGCCAGCTGCTCCGGGACCGCGGGGTGGACATCTTCCGAATGAAGGGCTTCATCAGCGTGGCGGGGGAATCGCGTCGCTTCATCTTCCAGGGGGTTCACATGCTCTTTGACGGTCAGCCGGACCGCGAATGGGGCAACGAGCCCCGACGCAATCAGCTCGTCTTCATCGGGCGCAACCTCGACGGACAGAGTATGCGGGAGGAGTTCGCAGCATGTCTGATCTGAATCCCGTCAGTTCCATGGGTGTTCTTGATGGGGGCTGGTCTTCGATGGTTGGCGATTACGCCATCGCCGGGGGCTGGACCCGGGGCGGCGAGGAGTTGGTGGTCGGCGATACCGAGGGTGGCGTATACGCCTTTGACGGCGAATCGGGCGCCATCGCCTGGAAGCGGCCCGGGGTCCATGACGGCGGGGCGCTATCGGTGGCAGTCCACCCGTCGGGAGACCTTTTTGCCACGGCCGGCCAGGACGGACGGGCCATGATATGGAACGCCGCCGAGGGCCAGGTAATCCGGACTATCGACGTCGGAAGCGGCTGGGTGGAACACCTGGCGTGGTCGCCGGACGGCCAGCGGCTGGCGGCCTCCTGCTCCCGGCGGGTGTACGTGTATGACACGGAGGGCGCCGAGGTCTGGCGGTCTGACGATCATCCCAGCACCGTCAGCGCCGTCGCCTGGTCGGGCGCGGGGGAACTGGCGACGGCCTGTTATGGTCGCGTTTCCTTCTTCGGGGCAGCTGCCGGCGAGCTTCACCAGAAGCTGGAATGGCAGGGGTCCCTGGTGTCCATGGTCCTGAGCTCCGACGGGGGTATCGTGGTCTGCGGAAGCCAGGACAACTCGGTGCATTTCTGGCGTCGGTCAACGGGGGAGGACTCCGAGATGTTCGGATATCCCGGAAAGCCGTCGGCCCTGGCGTTTGACCATACTGACACCCTGCTGGCTACCGGGGGTGGGGACGCGGTGACGGTCTGGAGCTTCCGGAGAAAGGGTCCCGAAGGTACGAGACCCGGCTCCTTGAAGTTTCATGATGAATTCATAACAGCGCTGGCCTTCGCTCCGGACGCGATGCGCCTGGCATCGGGGGGCAGGGACGGCGCCGTGGTTGTGTGGTCGCTGCAGAGAAATGGAAAGGGTGGCCCGATAGGGGCCGAGGACCTGGGGGCCCCGGTGGCCCAATTGTACTGGCGGCCTGACGGTGGCGCCCTTGCCGCTCTCGACGCGCGGGGTGGCGTGACGGTTTCCAGGATAGGACAGGCCAGGGGCCGGATAAGACGTCCAAGTTAGGCCCTGGGCCCCGGTGGGGGAGCAGTTAGGTCTCGCTCACCCATCGAACAGCCGCACCCGTCCTTTCTTAGTCTATGCACTGGAATTTTCTCATCAAAATCAATACGGAGAACAATTTTGCCCAAATTAATGAAACTCAATGCAATGAAGTTGGTTCCGGGAGCATTTGCTCTGTTGCTGGCATTGGCGATGGCCTGCGGGGCCGCAGCCACCACAACCGAGAATACCCAGCAGATTTCCCCTTCAGCGGCTACCGTTATGCCTTCTTCAGCCGCCGCAGACATTGCGGAGCCATCCACGGCCAACGAGACGCCGGCGCTCCCGGCTGAAACCTCG
>JAPPJA010000525.1 GCA_028874675.1 Chloroflexota bacterium | reverse complement strand
GGATCCTCCAGCGTCTCCTCAAAGGTATAGACCGGGACGCAGGGGATGCGGTTGGCCAGGCACGCTTCCAGGATTTCCTGCTTCGTCCGCTCCATGAACCAGGGGGCGATCAGCGTTTCCGCTTCCTCCGGGTACTGGTCGCTCATGGCCCGCCGGTCCCGGTACCGGGGATTCTCCATCCATTCCTGGTCCCCCAGCAGGTCCAGGAACCTCTGGTATTGGGCCATTTGGGGCGCGTCAATGCAGATGTATCCGTCTCGACACGGCAGAACGCAATTGGGAAACAGCCCAAGCCTCATCCTGTTTCCGGAGCGGAAACCCGCCACACCCCGGTAGATGTAGGTGGGCAGATGGTACCCGGTAAGCAGTGTTCCGATTACCTGGGCCTCCGCTACGTCCACCGACTGTCCCGTGCCCGTCATATCCCTGGCCAGCAGGGCAATTACCGTGGCGAATGCTGCCCCGACTCCCGCCAGGTAGCTGGCCTGGTGCAGGGGAGTTGTCAGGGGTTCCCGGTGGCGGTGGCCTGTACCAAAGCTCAGGCCGCTCATGGCGTTGGCCGTCAGGTCAGTACCCCGGTACTCGCGATAGGGACCGGTCCGCCCGTAGGGAGAGATGGAGGTAACTACAAGGTGGGGGAATTCGCCCTTTAGGGACTCATAGCCCAGACCGGTTTCTTCTACCAGGGACAGGGACTGGTTTTCGAGGAGAACATCGGCCGTCTCCAGCAACCGGCCCAGAATTCTCCGGCCGGAGTCCGTACCCACGTCCAGGGTAATGCCCCGCTTGTTCAGGTTGGCAAAAAGGAAGAGGCCGCTCTTCTCAGGATGGGGAACATTGTCGGGATAGGGACCGCGGTAGCGGCCCTCTTCGCCCTTGCCTGGAGGCTCAATCTTGATTACGTCGGCGCCCAGCTCCCCCAGCGCCTTGCCGCAGAAAGGCGCGGAGACCAGGCTGCCCCATTCAATAACCCGAACTCCAGTGAGGGGTCCTGCGCTTCCGGAGAGGTTATGGCCATCCATTTGAGGCAATCGCAATAGCAGATTTCGTCCTTCAGGAGGCTGGCGAGGTCCCTCAATTCCGAGGGGTGAAGGTCAGGACGGGGTGGCTCCTTGCCAGGCGCCGACACTTCACCCCTAACTTGCCAATTCCTGCCCTGCTTTTGAAACAGCTATCATCAGTTAGCTGGCATTCTCGTCGGGCAACAATTCCCTTCTCTGCCGGTACATGCCCACACCGACTATGAAAAGGCAAAGCGCGCCCAATGACAGCAGTGAATTGTTGACTCCCAGAAGCAAATCAAGGGCGATAGCCGGAAAGTGCTGGGCAACAACGAAGTTTATGAACCCGGCGGCCCCAACTACAAACAGGCCGATGGAAGCAATCTTGTAAATGTTCATAGATGCGAACCGGCGCGCCAGTCCCAAACCCACCATCATGGAAGCAAAGGGATAGATGGATAGAAAAGCAAGGATGAGACCTGCCATGTCGGCGTAGCCGTTCAGGGCGGCATTAAAGAGTACGTCTTGCATTTCAGGATCCCCTGCCCCCGTGCTACGCTGCATCAGGTGCACCGTCATGTGGCGTTTTCCCATGGCGATTAGAAAAATGCCCCAGCCAAAAAGGCTGGTGATAACGCCAAATTGAAGCAGGGAAGAAAACTTGCTGCCGGGTACGGCGCGCAATCCCAGGAGGCCCAATAGCCCGTAGCCGTACAGCAGCATTGATATGGCGGCAGCCATTGCCGTTACGTGGGCCAGGCTGGAGTACCTTGACAGCACCTCCAGGGTCTCGGCGTAATTGGACTGGTCCACAGGACTGACTAGCCAGCCACCGGGTGTGAACAGCGACGGAAAAAAGGCCAGCACCACGCCCGCCATCAGGGAAATGCCCCCGGCGCGGGCGCTGGGCAACAACTGGGAACCTGCGACACTCATTTCAACCTCCTCCAAGTCGCAAAGCGTTCAACTGAATGGCCGCCAAATGCCCTGCGATAAACAGAATGCCAGTGGGCGCTTAATCCGCTGATTGCTGCCTCACATACTTGTCAAACCACTCCAGCGTCCTGGCCAGGTACTCCTCCCTGAGCTTTGGGTGGCCCTGGCGCGGGAATGAGTGCGAACACCCCGGAAATCGTACCATTTCCACTTCCTTGCCCAAGCGCTTCAGCCGCACAAAATAGGCCTCACTCTGGGAGATGGGGCAACGGGCATCCGCCTCCCCGTGCAGCAGCAGAGCCGTCGCCTCCACATTGGCAGCATAGGTTATCGGCGAGTGGTCCACCAGCTTCGGACAGGCCTCTTCTATAGTCCCGCCCCACTGGACTTCGCCGAAACTGACCCCAATGTCCGATGTGCCGTACATGGCCACCAGGTCAGTGCAGGGCGCGCCAATTACCGCCGCACGAAATCGGCGGTTCTGCCCGATTATCCAGCTGGACATAAACCCGCCGTAGCTGTAGCCGTGCACGCCCAGCCTGTCCGAGTCGACGTAGGGGCGC
>JAPPJA010000343.1 GCA_028874675.1 Chloroflexota bacterium | reverse complement strand
AAGTTCGGCAACGGTATCGGGGACAAGGGTGGCCGGATCCAGTACCATTCCCTCTCCATCCTCCTCCAATGGCCGCATGAGTGCACGGATGCCATCCGTCTGTCACTAACGGTTTAAATATACACCAATATTGTTGATTGAAAAGTGCACCACCCTTTCCCGGGAATGGGTCCTGGGGTGGGGTGGTTCCCGGGGGGATGGCTAGCCATCCCCCCGGGAAGAATCTAAACTGCTTGTAAAGAAAAAATCGAGCAGAGGAGATTTTGTGATGCTGGCATTGGAGGATATTATGGATTTTCATAAGTTTAAGCAACAGGGAATGTCGGTTCGGGCCATCGCCCACCATACCGGATACAACCGGCGTACCGTAACCAAGTATTTGAGGAACGGCCTGAAGGAACCCCGGTACAAGCCCCGTGCACCAAGGCCGGGGAAACTGGATCCCTACAGGGACTATATCGCGAACCGGCTGGAGAGTTTCCCCCAGTTGTCGGGGCAGCGCCTGCTCAACGAGATCAGGGACCGCGGCTATCGGGGAGGATATTCCATCCTGGCCTCCCATCTCCGCAAGGTCCGGCCCAAGCCGCCGGTGGAATTCGAGCAGCGTTTCGAGACACCTCCCGGCGAGCAGGCCCAGGTTGACTTCGCGGAATTCAGGGTGACCTTCACCAATGAACCCGACAGGCAGTACAGGGTTCACCTGTTCCTGTTCGTCATGGGCTGCAGCCGGTGGTTCTGGGGACGGTTCGGCCGGGACCAGAAACTGCCCGCGGTCCTGAGTGGCCACAATGGTGCATTCAAGGCCCTGGGGGGTGCACCCAAAACCATTCTCTACGACCGCATGAAGACCGCCGTCATCGGAACCCGCAACGGCAGGACCGATTACAACAGGCATCTCCTGGGCCTGCTCGACCACTACGGCGTCACACCATGGGCCTGCCGTCCCTACAGTCCGAAGACGAAGGGCAAGGTGGAACGCCTGGTATCCTATGTCCGCGGATCATTCTTCATGGCCCGGGAGTTTGCCGACATGGACGATCTCAATCGCCGGTTCGAACACTGGTGCAGGGAGGAAGCAGACAGGCGCCGTCATGGAACCACCCGAAGGATCGTTGCCGATGACCTGCGCAGGGAACGGCCGCATCTGAGACCACTGCCGCCCCGCATCTACGACGAGGCCATGAGGGTGGAGCGCAAGGTCAACCGGGAGGGCATGGTCAGTGTCGATACCAACGGGTATTCGGTTCCGGACAACACCAGGTCCCGGACCGTGGATGTCCATGTCGGACCCTCGACCCTGCGGATTTTTGACAGGACGGGCAAATTGATCGCCACCCATCCCCGCCTGGAGGGAAGGCACGAATGCCGGATCGATCCCCTGCATCGCCGCTCACCGCCACCCGGCCAGTTGAACCGGCTGACAATCATCAGGACAGGCAGGGACAGGGTTGATTCCCCCGGCATTCCGGTACGGCCCCTCGACATCTATGCCGCCATCGGCGACGCCCTGTCGCAGATCGGGGGTGCACGATGACCTCTGTTACCGAAAGACTCGCCGACACCCTGGTCGGACTCAGGATGCCCCATGCCCTGGAAGCACTTCCCCTGATTGTCCGGTCCCTGGAACAGGGCGAGATCACGGCCCTCGAAGCCATCGACCGGCTGTTGCTGGAGGAATACACCAAGCGCGAATCCAAACGTGTGGCCGTGGCCTTCAAGACATCCCGGCTGCTGCCGTTGAAGACACTCGAAAGCTTCGACTTCACCTTCCAGCCCTCCCTCGACCGGGAAAGGATCATGGCGCTGGCCGGGCTGTCCTTCATCGAACGGGGCGAGGTGGTCCACCTGCTGGGTCCCCCGGGAACCGGCAAGACCCATCTGGCCACCGCCCTCGGTGTCGAGGCCGTCAGGGCCGGCAGGCGTGTCTACCGGATAACGCTCGCCGAACTGGTCGACAACCTGATCCAGGCCGAACGGGCCGGAATGTTGCAGACCAGGATGCGATCCTATGTCCATCCCTCGCTGCTGATCATCGACGAGATCGGCTTTCTTCCCATTACCCCCGGAGGGGCCAGCCTGTTCTTCCAGCTGGTCAATGCCCGCTACGAGAAGGGAGCCATGATCCTGACCTCCAACCTCGGATTTGCCGACTGGGGGGATATGTTCGGCGATCCGGTCATGGCAACCGCACTCCTGGACCGTCTCCTCCATCATTCGGTGGTGGTGACCATAACCGGCCACAGCTACCGGCTGAGGGAACACATGGAACTGATCCCCGACCATGTCAGGACCAACAAGTCATTGGTACCGCCACCGCCACCCAGGAAAAGGGGACGGCCAAAATCAGACAGGGGAGACTGAAATCGCATGAAACCACAAGCCCCTTTTTTTTGCCCAAGGGTGGTGCACTTTTCAATCAACAATATGGTTTATTTTTAAATCGCTATTGACACCAACGGGTATTCGGTTCCGGACAACACCAGGTCCCGGACCGTGGATGTCCATG
>JAPPJA010000097.1 GCA_028874675.1 Chloroflexota bacterium | reverse complement strand
CCGCCCTGGCCACGCTTTCCGGTTCGCCCGTAGCCTGGTAACTGGCCAGCCAGGCGCGGAGGAAGCTGACCTGGTCTGCCAGCGCCGGCGGGGCGTTTCCGGCTTCGCCCGCGACATGGGCCAGGCCGGCGGCGGGCGCCCAGCTTTCGCGCCAGAGCTTTTCCAGAATGGCGCAGCCCATCTTCCGGTGTCGCGTATTGCCCAGCGCGCCGGATGCGTAGATGAGGGTATGGGCGGCGAGGGAGTTCCAGCCGGCGTAGAAGGTATGGTCAATGGGCGGAAGAGGCGCGGTGTCTCGGTCCTTCCAGGACATCTGGTAATAGGGTTCGTCGGCGTCCTGGCTGGCGAAGAACAGGCCCTGATCCGGCGAGTGGAGAGTATTCAGCAGGTAAGTGAGGACGCCGTCCGCGGCCTCGCGATAAATCCTTTTGCCGGTAACCTGGTAAGCCTCCAGGAAGGCGGTGGCCAGGCTGGCGTTGCCGACCAGCATTTTTTCGTAATGGGGCGTCTTCCAGTCGCGGCTGACCGAGTAGCGGAAGAAGCCCTGGTCCTTGCGGTCGTAGATGCCGTGCCACATGCCCTGGAGGGTGCGCTCCACCATGCCGAGGGTCGCGCGGTCGCCGGAAAGGCAGTAGCGGGCCAGCAGAAACCGGAGGGCTTCCCACGGCGGCTGCTTGGGCTCAACGCCGAAGCCGCCGAACTCCCCGTCGTACAGTTCGGCCAGGCGGTCAAGCACGCTGCCGGTTGAGGGGCTGCCGGCGGGACGTCCTTGGGGCGGTGGTGCGTTGGCGGGACGGATTTCGGCGGAGGGGATTTCCCCGGCGGAAACCTGCTGCAGGAGGGCGACCATTTCGTCGGGCGGCATGTATGGGCGGCCGGCCAGGAACCGGCCATCGCCGGCCAGGAAGGCCACCGAGGGGAACCCGCCCTGGTTGTAGCGGAGGGAGATGTCGGGACGCTGGTCCACGTCCACGCGCACGGGGATGAACCGGGAATTGACCAGCGCAATCACCCGCTGGTCGGAGTAGGCCAGGTCGTCCATTACGTGGCACCAGTGACACCAGGTGGCGCCCAGGGTCAGGAGCACCGGCTTGCCCTCGGCCCTGGCCGAGGCAAAGGCTGATTCGTCCCAGGTCCTCCAGGCAATGGCGTCGCCGCCCGCGTGCTGGATCATGTGCGCGTCTCCCACATTTTCTGCGATGGACCGGTTTTGCCGCCCCGGCATCCAGGGGTACGAGACCGGCTAGAGGGCCTGGGCCAGGTCTTCCATTAGGTCGTCGACGTTTTCCAGGCCGACGGACACCCGCAGCAGGTTGTCCGGTGTGGAGCTGGTGGGGCCCTCGGTGGAGGCGCGGTGTTCGATGAGGCTCTGGGTACCGCCCAGGCTGGTGGCGCGGACGAACACCTTCACCTTCGCGGCGACTCCGAAGGCTTCCTCGATACCTCCCCTGACCTGGAAGGACAGCATACCGCCGTAGGCCGACATCTGGGCGCTGGCAGTGGCATGGCCGGGATGGTCGGGCAGGCCGGGGTAGTGGACCCTTTCAACCCGGGGCTGTTCCTCCAGGAAGCGGGCTATCCGCAGGGCCCGCTCGCTGTGGGCCGGCATCCGAATGGCGAGGGTGCGGATGCCCCGCATTACCAGCCAGCAGTCAAAGGGCGAGGGCACCGCTCCGTACCGGCTCTGGATGGACCGGATTCTCCGGAGGAAGTCCGAGTCCTGGCGGCCGACTACCACACCGCCTAGGACGTCCTCGTGTCCGCCGAGGTACTTGGTGGTGGAGTGGACCACCAGGTCCACGCCCAGGGCCAGGGGCTGCTGGAGTATGGGGCTGGCCCAGGTGTTGTCGCTGACGCACAGGGCGCCGGCGTCGTGGGCGATAGCCGCAATTCCGGCCAGGTCGGTAATTTTCAGGACGGGGTTGGAGGGCGTTTCGGTCCAGACGATGCGGGTGCTGGGGAGAAGGGCGCGACTTACCTGCTCGGGGTCGGTCATATCCACCGTCGTGGCTTTCAGTCCCCAGTCCGAAAAGACATCTCGGACAACCTGGGAGGTGCCGTGGTAGCAGTCGCTGGGAAGCAGGATATGGTCGCCCGGGGAAAGGGCCTGGAAGACGGATGATATGGCCGCCATGCCCGATGAGAAGGCCACTGCGGAGTGTCCCCCTTCCAGCAGGGCCATGCACTCTTCCAGGGCTTGGCGGTTGGGGTTGTTGGAACGGGAGTAAACAAAGCCGCGCCCGTACTGCCCGTCGGCGTCCCGCTCGAAGGTGGTTGAGAGGTAGATGGGCGGGGCCACGGCGCCGGTGGCGGAATCAATCTTGTGGGCGGCCTGGGCGGCAATTGTTTCAATGTTCATACGCCATCTCCCTGGTCATTGGCGTGGTATCGAGGATTGGTTGAGCCGGAGCTGCTGCCTGCCGGAAATGCCGGAATTATTGGAGGGTCTGCCGGTGGAATCGTACCACATTGCGGCTCGGGGAGGCCGACGGCGGTGGCGCCTTGACTGAGAG
>JAPPJA010000395.1 GCA_028874675.1 Chloroflexota bacterium | reverse complement strand
GCGCCGGGATGCAGCGGTACATCAAGGAATTGAAGCCGTCCAACCTGGGCGATATTGCCGCAATGATCGCCCTGTATCGTCCCGGCCCCATGGAGCACATCGATACTTTTATTGACGCCAAGCACGGACGCACGCCGATTACCTACCCCCATCCCAGCTTGAAGGAATTGCTGGACGAGACCTACGGGGTGATTGTGTACCAGGACCAGGTGTTGCTGATCCTGCAGCGTTTCGCCGGCTACACGCTGGGCGAGGCGGACACCGTGCGCAAGGCCATGGGCAAGAAGATCGCCTCGCTGATGGCCGAGGAGCGGGACCGGTTTATCGACGGGGCCCTGGGCAAGGGCTTCGACCGGCCGCTGGCAACCCAGGTATTCGACCTGATCGAACCCTTCGCCGGTTATGCGTTCAACAAGGCCCACAGCGTCAGCTATGCCCTGATTTCGTACTGGACGGCCTACTTCAAAGCCCACTACCCGCTGGAATACATGTGCTCGGTGCTCAATTCCCGCCTGGACAATACGGATCGGATCGTCAGCTCCATCAACGAGTGCTCCAAGCTGCAGATACCGGTGCTGTTGCCGGACATTAACCGCTCGGGAGAATTCTTCACCATCGACAAGGAGAGCGGGCCCGTTCCCAGCTTGAGGTTTGGGCTGGCTGCCGTGAAGACGGTCGGAGAAGGGGCGGTCAGACCGTTAGTGGCGCAGCGGCAGGAAAACGGGCCCTTTGATTCAATAGACGACTTTTGTCGCCGGGCCGATATGAGCGGGCTCAATCGACGTACCCTGGAAAGCCTGGTCAGGGCGGGAGCTTTCGACACCCTGGGCTCCAGGGGGGCGGTGGCAAGCGCACTGGACCAGATCGTGGCCACCGCCCAGCTGGAAACCCGTACTCGCAACTCGGGTCAGACCAGCCTGTTCGGTGGTATGGACCAGGCGAACGCGCCCCAGATGACGGGCATATCATTGAACGCACTGGACGTTTCCAATGAGGAGAAGGCAGCCTGGGAGAAGGAGTTGCTGGGAGTATCGCTGTCCTACAATCCCCTGATGGCCCTGGCCGGCGCGGACGTGGGCGACGGCATTAACTCCATAGACCAGCTGGACGAGGACATGCAGGGCCTGACCTACACTCTGGTGGGCCACGCGGCTTCCGTCACGGAACGTTACACCCGGGAGCAGAAGAAATTCCTGGTAATAAATTTCGATCTGCTGGGGGGCCAGGTGGAGGTGCTGGTGTGGCCTGACGTGCTGGAGCGCACCGCCGAAATGTGGGCTGCCGGCCGGCTGCTCAGAACTACCGGAAAGCTGCGCCTGAGGGGCGACGGCTACTCCCTGGCGTGTGAGCAGGTCTCAGACTTTGTGCCCCAGGCGTCCTCCGCCGTAGAAATGGGGGAGGCCTCAGTCCCGGCAATAAGGGAGACCCCGACGCCGGCAAAGCCCGGCAACGGCCAGTCCGGCAACGGCGGCGGCGGCCCGGCAGCAGACACCCCGCGCAGGAACGGAGGGAATGGGGCCACCCGCCACCAGGCTAATGGCTCCTACCGGACGGGACCCAACGGCAATGGGAATGGTAACGGCAGGGGCGGCAGCAACGGTCCGGGAAGCGGCGCCGGCGCCACTGCCACTGCCAGCATGACCAACGCCCGCACCGTCTATCTGGGCATTTCCGAATCCGACGACCCCATAGAAGACGCGCATCTTCTGCGAGAGGTTATCTCAATGTTGCTGGAATACCCCGGCAAGGACCGCGTCAACCTGGAGATATACACCGAGGGCCGGCGGGTGGTGATGGATCTCCCCGTGGTCAGCACCGGTTACTGCGATGAGATGCGCCAACGGCTGGAGAGCCTGCTGGGGGCCAACTCGGTGCTGCTGCAAGGGTCGGACGGCCCCGACGTGGACGACGTCCCCTTTTAGCTCAAATCGCCAGCGGCGAACCGTAGCTTTACGATTTGGGTGATTTATAAAGTCAGGGCGGGCTTCAAACCCGCCCTGCCTCCATTTCGACCGTCCAGCCTGTGCGGCGCCACCTGAAATGAAACACTTCCAGGCCGGCCACCTCGGCCGGGCTGCCCTCCGGCACGTTTAGCCGGCACGTTCGGCCGGCGAGGTAGGGAGGCATGGTAGGTTGGCGGGGCGGGCCGGCGCGCCAGGAATTTGCCCGTTTGTCATCCATAGCCCGCGGCCGCGGACTGGACTTCCCCCCATCGGCAGGTGGCTGCATGGGGATATGCCTCATATAAACATTCCATATATATACTTGAAATTTTATATGGGGTGTGGTAAAATCCTAATATAGCCCCTTTGCGCCCTTTTTTAGGTATATATTTCGGTAACCGAGGCATTGTTTCCGGGTATCTGGCCCGGCGCGGCGGGCGGATTTCTGCCCTCAATGTGCTGTGGCAATAAGTGAAGGGGAAGCGACGGCAGTTTCGAGCATATGGCAGTTATTGACGACATCAAAGCCCGGCTGGACATACTGGACGTGGTGTCCGGTTACGTAGCGCTTCAGCAC
>JAPPJA010000207.1 GCA_028874675.1 Chloroflexota bacterium | reverse complement strand
CCCGCCTGCGCGGGAACGACGGTTTAGCCCCAACCCATCAATACAATCTGGTTGATCTACTTAGGTTCCCGTGGTGCTTCAAGCTGCCGGCCACGGGGCGTGGAGAATGTTCACTCCGCATTCTGAGCGATTGCAGACTCATCCGTGCCCTTCCTTGCCCGCTTTTGCAGCCTTCTTCCGTGGAACAGGTATTGCTGGGCGTACCCGGCGTAGCGGCCGAAATAGCCCTGTGCCCAGGCAAGCATTTCCCGGTCCGGCGGCGGTTTTTCTCCCGGGAAGTACCATTCTCCCAGGGCTCGGCGCACCCATACGTCTATGGGAAACGCTTCCAGCTTTTCCAGGGAGAAAACGGCGATGCAATCAGCTATCTTTGTGCCTATGCCGTAGCACTCCATCAGCCGTTCCTTGGCGGGCGGGTATGGCATGCGCACGAGGCCGTTAAGGTCCAGGGAACCCTCCACAACTTCCCGCGTTGCCCGATCCACGTAGGGCGCGCGAAAACCCAGCCCCAGCCGGCGCAATTCCATTTCCCCGGCTTCCACCAATTGAACGGGTGAAGGAAAAGTGTGCCTTACCTGGCCGTCCAGTTCCACCGGGCTGCCGAAGGCCTGGGCCATGTTTTCCAGTACCTGGTGGATTCGCTGGATGTTTGAGTTGGCGGAACAGATATAGGCCACCAGGCATTCCCAGGGTTCCTGCCTCAGGACGCGCAGGCCCGGGTACTTTTCCACCATTTCCCGGACGCGCCAGTCGTGGCTGATGTCCTCCTGGATGCAGGGAAGGTTATCGTCCAGGCGGAAATAGTGCTGGAGGATGGGGATTACCGAGGATTCGGGCCAGGGGGAAGCGTGAAATTCGACCCGGTGGGTGTCCATCTGCCTAAGGCGGATGAAGTTGCCACGCACCACTCCCGAGAACCAGGGTTCATCTTCGGTCCCTTCCAGCCGCCACCGGTGGGCTTGCCCGCCAAGGAGGCTGGCCTCCAGGTCGAGGGGATGGTCAACGCGCAGTTCCACGGTCCGCCTCTTCTATCCACTGGGCCGCCTGGATTCCCAGACTGGAAAGGCTGCTGGGTTTCAGCGTGCAGGGAGGAATGGAATGAAGGAAAGCCTGCCCGTAGTTTCGTCCCGTTATGCGCTTGTCCAGGACCACAATGGCGCCGCTGTCACCCTTGTTTCTTATCAAGCGTCCCATGCCCTGCCGGAAGCGAAGGACCGCCTGGGGAATGGAAAAGTCATTGAAGGCATTATCGTACTGGTCTGACCGGGCCTTCACCACGGGGTCGGTCGGTACCTGGAACGGGAGGCGGGTGATGACCAGGGCGCGCAGGACGCCGCCAGGGAAATCCACACCTTCCCAGAAGCTGCTGGTTCCCAGGAGAACCGACTTCCGGTTCTCGATGAAACGCCGGCTGAGCTGGGCCGGGCCACCGTCCACGCCCTGGGCCAGGACTTCGATGCCCTGCTGCTCCAGGCGGTTGCGAATGCGGTTGGCCACGTTGCGCAGGGCCGAGTGGGAGGTAAAGAGGGCCATAGTGCGCCCGGACAGGTGCGTGGATATGTCCACTATCGCCCGGCCTACGCCCTCGATGTAGCCCTCCGTCTGCGGTTGGGGCATGTCTTCGGGAACCATAAGCAGGGCGGCCTTTCGGTAGTCAAAAGGAGAACCCACAAGCAGTTCCTGGCTGTCTTCGGGCAGGTCCAGGCGGCGGCGGGTGTAATCAAAATTCCCCTGAGTGCTGAGGGTGGCGCTGGTCAGGACGACGCTTTCCTTTTCGTCGAACAATCGCTGGCGCAGGGCGGGGCCAACTTCCAGTGGGGCGGAATTCATGCTGATCTCGTCCCTGGCCTGGTCCAGCTTCAGCCAGTGGATCTGCACCGGGTCCTCCCTGCTGATGATTGAAGAAAGCTGCTCGCGGATCTTGTCCAGGTTTCCCTGGATGGCGTTGCATTCCGAAAGAAGGGAAGGCTGGTTGCCCCTGGCGGATGCGGGGGAACTTTCGTCCTCTGAGCCGGGAAATTCAGTCTCGTAGATGAAAGAATAGACCTTGCCCAGGGACTGGGAGAGGTTGCCCAATCCCACGTCCACGTTTTCCCAGGATGTCGTTACCTCGACCCAGCTTCGATGGCTGCGGGACCGGGGAGTTATCAGGAAATCGTCGGAATTCCCCTCCTGGGCCCTGAAAAACCTGAGGATTGCCGCCCACATTTCGCTCCAGTTCTGGCGCAAGCGCGGGGCCATTTCCTCTGCTTCGGAGACCAAAGCATCACCGTTCTGTCTGACGGCCTCTTTGAACTCCAGTGAGTTCAGCGTCAGCCTGGCTTCGCGGGCCAGGCGGGAAAGCAGCTCGGTCACATCGCCCAGGATGTCGGGCGTCAGCTGAAAGCCGAACTGACGGGTAGCTTCCTCCTCCAGGTTATGAGCCTCGTCCACGATGAGGTACCGGTAGTCGGGAATGATGCCGCCACCATAGGCCACGTCCGACAAGAGCAGGGCGTGGTTGACCACCACGATATGGGCCTGCTCCGCCC
>JAPPJA010000069.1 GCA_028874675.1 Chloroflexota bacterium | reverse complement strand
CCTGCAACAATATGACCAACCGGACGGGCTGGATTTTCCACAGCTTCCACCAGGTGGTCACCCGCATTGTCGCCAAGACCGAGTTCCTGCTGGGCACCGCCTCGCTGATGGTGGAGACCCTGGGCTCCGGGGAACAACCCCACGTCCAGGAACGCATCGCCGAGATGATAATGCAGCTGGAAATCATCAAGGCTCTGCTGCGGACGGCCGAGGTGGACGCCGCCCCGGACGAATGGGGCCTCTTGACGCCGGCCCGGTTCCCCCTGACCGTCGCGGAGAATATGTACGCCCGGAGCTTCTACCCTCGGATGGTGGAGATTATGCAGCTGCTGGGCTCCAGCAGCCTGATGGCCCTTCCCAGCGAAGCCGACTTCGACTCGGAGATTGGCCCCGACCTGCAGCACTACCTGGCCACCGACACCGCAACGGCCATAGACCGCACCAGGCTTTTCCACCTGGCCTGGGATATTTCCTGCAGCGCCTTTGGTTCCCGCAGCCTGCACTACGAGCGTTTCTTTGCCGGCGACCTGGTCCGCAATGCCCAGATAATGTACGCCACCTATGACCGCTCACCGATGATGGACGCCGTTCGCCGGTTCCTGGAGCGGGAAGGCTGACAACGCCGCCGACCCGGAGACCACCTCCTGCGGCCCCGGATTCGGAACCGGCCCCTGTTCGGCCGCTTCCCTGAACTCGCCTGGGCCGGCGCCCGCGCCCGGCCACTTGATGCTGGCGGGCCCAACACCCGCTGACGCGTTGCCGAAATTACAAAGGGCGCACTACCGACCTTTCTTCATCGAGTCCGCAATCCTCTCTGGGTTGTCCGGCCCTGCCTCCGCCAGCAGCGCCGACCACTCCGGATCTTCCGAAAGGCGGGAGGCCAGGACGCAGCCCGATGAACCCGCTCCCACCGCGATTACGTCGTACTTCAGAGCTAAAGCTTCGGTTCCCGGGTTGTATTCAAGAGAATGATCACCCGCAGGGTGGTGTGGGACAGATCGCGCCTTTCCCGTAACCAGCCCTTAGCAGCCGCTGTGGACTTCCCCCTTCAGGATGGCCCGCCCTCCAGCGCTTCCCGGGCCAGGTGGAAAATGGCGTCAAACATTTCTACGGTAAGCCTTCGCGTCTGGGTGTTCTGGCGGCTGGGATGGTAGGAAGAGATCAAGGTCACGCTTCCTGCCAGCTCGCAGGTTGCGCCATGCCCGAACTTGGGCAACGGCCGGGGATTGTCCAGGCCGGCCGCGGCGCGGGTCTGCAGGTAAGCATCGAAGGCAAACTTGCCCAGCGCCACCACCACCTGCACCCGCTCCAGCAGTTCCAGCTCTCTGACCAGGAAAGGCTGGCATTCCGACTTCTCCGCGGGCGCCGGCTTGTTGTCCGGGGGCGCGCACCGCACGGCGTTGGTAATGTAGGCGTCCTTCAGAGCCAGCCCGTCATCCAGCGACCGGGCAGTAGGCTGGTTGGCGAACCCGGCTCGGTACAGGGCCCCGTAAAGCCAGTCCCCGCTGGGGTCTCCCGTGAAGGAACGACCGGTCCGGTTACCGCCGTGGGCCGCCGGCGCCAGGCCCAAAACCAGCAGCCGCGCGTTGCAGTCGCCAAATGGGGGCACCGGTTTTCCCCAGTATTCCTGGTCACGGAACCTGGCCACCTTGTCCCTGGCAACCTTCTCCCGGTGGGCCACCAGCCGCGGACACCGGCTGCATTCAACTATCTGCCCGTGAAGGGCCGAAAGAGATTGAGCTTGACCAGAATTCATTCGCACCCGTGGGGCGACACCCCTGCCAGGCCCTGGCCTTCTACGCCGTCTTCGCCACGTTGAAGTGGGGCATTACCCCTTCGGCAAAAAGCTGGAGGGAATGAAGAGTTTGCTCGGTGGTCAGCGAGCCAAAGAAAAAGGAACCAACGAAGTAGTTGGACCCGGTGATGTCCAGGTGTTCCTTCAGAGTCCGGGTTACCGTCTCAGGGGAGCCAACTATGTGCAGCCCGTCGGCCAGCCTTCCATCGAAATCCGCCAGGTACGCCGTCCTGCCGGTGTCATCCCCGTTGAGTATGCGCAGGTGGTTGAAGTTGGCAATAAAGTCGGCGAACGCTTTCCTGGCTTCCTTCAGAGCCCTCTCATCCGTGTCTGCCAGGTAAATATGCCGGGTAATGCCGAACTTCGGCTCCTTCTCGTGACCGTTCAGGCGGTCAGGCCTGGCCACGTTGTCCTGGTAAACTCCCTTGTAGAGTTCTATGTGCTCCCGCATCACTTCCATCGGCGGGTAATGGGTGACGGTGCTGATGCCCTCGGCGGCAATCCAGCGTATCGAGTCCGGGTTCGCCGTGGGATACCAGAGGGGCGGATAGGGCTGCTGCCATGGCCGGACGGGAAGTGTTACGTCCTTGAAGGTATAGTGCTGGCCCTCATAGTTGACCTTCCCCGTCTTGAGCCCCATCAGGAGAATGTCCAGGGATTCCTGGAACATGCTCCGCGAATCATCTACGGAGATGTCGAAGAAATCCAGCTCGTAAGCCGAGATGGCCCGGCCCACGCCAACTT
>JAPPJA010000047.1 GCA_028874675.1 Chloroflexota bacterium | reverse complement strand
CCACCAGAACGCGGTCATCGTCGGTGAGCTTGTGGGCTTTGAGCCGTTCCCGCAGGTGGGTGGAGAACTGATCTGCACCGGCGGCGGTGCAGCGCGGCCCGCGGCAGAAAATGACGTGGTGCGAATGCCCCGGTAACTTGGACCAGCCCGCGGGATCAGTCGCCCAGTTCTCCGGAGGCGTCTCTCCAACATTGCGGATGTAGGCGCTAGGTGTTTGCAGCACCTGTACCACGGCTGTGCCCATCGCCTCGTGTTCGCTTATCGGCTCGGCCAAACAGATTGTAACACCGTTAGCGTGCCATTGACTATGCCAACGTTTCATCACCTTAGCCAGCCAGCGTTGCAGGTTATCATCGCCGGGAAAAAATATGGGCAAAACGGTGATGTGCCGAACGCCCGCCTCCGCGCACTGTTGCAACGCCCCCGGCAGCGAGGGCTCCCCTTTCTCTACCATCGCGCCTAAAACGAAAATATCCGACCGGGCTGCTTGAAGTGAGGCAACCACTTTGTTCAACTGCTTTTGCGGCGCGTGGCTGTAGCCGCCCCGGCTGAGCAGGATTACAGCTTGCGTGGTCTGTGTCATATAATTTGCCTCTTGTTGTTTCCATTCAAGCGATGCCCCACTTTTTCCGGGAAAAACGTAATTGTTAGCTTGCCCGTGAGGGGATGGGTGGATACTTCTGACCACACGTCGTAAACATCGCGGATCAAATCGGGACATAGCACAGCTTCCGGGGTGCCTGAGGCCACCATCCGGCCCGCCTTGAGCACGTACAGACGGTCACAGTAGAAGGCCGCCAGATTGAGTTCGTGCAGGGCGGCGACGGTGGTGACGCCTAGGTTTTTGACCAGCTCGAGAATTTCAAGCTGGTAGTGAATATCCAGATGGTTGGTGGGCTCATCCAGCACCAGAACCCTGGCTTGCTGGACCAAGGCGCGAGCAATCAGCACCCGCTGCTTTTCGCCGCCGGACAGGGTGAGGAAGGATCGTTGGGCAAAATCGGTCATATCAACCCGGGCCAGGGCGTCATCGACCAGTTGAAAATCGCGAATGGTGTCCCGGTCGAACATGCCCTTGTGCGGGTTGCGGCCCATCATCACAATTTCGTTGACCGAAAAATCAAAGTCTCCTGTGCGCTCCTGCATCACTACAGCCATTTGTCGGGCGACCTCGCGGGGGGCAATATGCCACACATTGGCACCATCCAGCTCGATGACGCCGGCATCGGGTTGGAGCATGCGGTAGATGGTGCGCAGCAGGCTGGATTTACCGCTGCCGTTGGGGCCAAGCAGGCCCACAAACTCACCTTCGGCCACGGCCAGCGTCACCGCATCAACAATTTGTTTGGCTTCAACCGACCAGCTTACGTTTTCTGCTTGCAGGTTCATTACATGCCTCCCCGCTCTTTCATCTGTCGGTGCAGCAGCCACAGAAAGAAGGGGCCGCCCAGCAACGAGGTGATGACGCCCACCGGCAACTCGACCGGATCAAAGGCGGTGCGGGCGATAACATCAACCAAAATCAAGAAGATACTGCCCACAAAAATGGAGACCGGCAGCACCCGGCGGTGGTCGGTGCCGACCATAAGCCGCACAATGTGGGGGATCATCAGGCCGATAAAGCCAATCGCCCCACTGACGGCTACCATTACGCCCGTAACCAGCGAAACCACCCCAAAAAGCGAGCGGCGAAAGCGGGTCAGGTCAACCCCCAGCGTGGCCGCAGTTTCATCGCCTACAATGAGCGCATTGAGGCCGCGCGCCTGTAGTACAAGATAGACGATGCCAAAGAAGAGTACCGCCGTCGGCAGGGTCAGTTCCACCCAGTCGGTGCCGGCCAGGCTACCCAACAGCCAAGCCAGCACGGCCCGGGCCAGTTCCCGGTTATCGGAGGTGAGGGTTATGAAACTGGTGAGGCCGGAAAAGAAGTAGGCCACCGCTACTCCGGCCAAAATGAGCCGAGCTGGATTCAGCCGACCGTTGCCTTGGGCCAGCAGAAAGACAATAAGAAAGGTGAGGATGGCTCCGAGAAACGCGCCGACGGAAATGGCGTAAATACCGGCAAATGCAAATGCGCCAAAGGCCAGCACCATCACCGCACCTACCGATGCCCCGGATGAGATGCCCAAAATGTAGGGATCGGCCAGGGGATTGCGCACTAGGGCCTGCATTGTTACCCCCACGACGGCCAGCCCCGCCCCCACAAAAACGCCTATTAGCACTCGCGGAAAGCGGATTAGCCAGATGATGTTAAATTGTGCCTTGGTCCAGTTTGCCTCGATGTTGACCCAACTGTTCAGTTCAAGCGAGGTGATGTCTGACAAAACGTTGATCGTTTCCGAGGCCGCAATCCGCCAGACCGCGCCGACCGGAATGTCAACCGGCCCCAGGGTGACGCCCAGCGTGATGGAGACAAGCAGCAGCGCGGTCAAGCCACCCAGCAGCAGCCAAAACCGAAGCTGCGTGATGCGGCTTTGGCTGGCCGTGTTGCCTTGAATCGGCGCGAGTGTTGACATAAAAGTTCCCTGCTGGGGTTTACTCAAACTTATCC
>JAPPJA010000203.1 GCA_028874675.1 Chloroflexota bacterium | reverse complement strand
TGGTGGACGAGATGCAGTCCATGCCCGGCGTCGATTACGAGTCCATGCTCAGCGAACTGGGCAAGTTCGGGGCCAGCTTCATTCTGGCCACCCAGAGCCTCGCCAAGCTGAACGATCTCTCGCTGACCATGCGGGATACCATCCTGGCCAACGTGGGCTGCCTGGCGGTGTTCCAGGTGTCGGGCAGCGACGCCCGCCGCCTGGTGTGGGAACTGGGCAAGGACCGGGTGTCCGAGGACGACGTCACCTCTCTGCCGGTGCACCACTGCTACGTGCGGGCCACCGTGGGAACGGAGCGGCTGCCGGCCTACTCCATGATGGTCCGGAAGCCGGAGCCGGGAGACCCCCGCATCGCCGCCCGCATCCGGGAGGCAGCCCGGGACTACACCACCAGGGCCGGGGAGATCGCCCTGGGTAACGCCGGTGCGGAGGAGAAGCTGGGCGAGTACCGCCGGCTGCTGGCGGAGCGGCAGAAGGGCGCCAACCCTGCGCCGCAACCGCCGGAGACTCCCCAGGACGAAGCCGGCCCCAGCCGCAACAAACAGCGCAGTCGGCACAACCAGCCGGGAGAGGATGGCGATGACGCCGACAGCGGCGAGAAAGAGGTGGCGGAATGACCCTGACCGAGTGCGAGGCGGACCTGCTGCGCCGGTTGGCGGAGACGCCTTTCGCCGATCGGCTGGACCTGGCGGCCCTATCCGGCTGGTCCCGGGGCGCGGTCTACGCCGCCATGGACCGGCTCACGGAAGGGGGGATGGCTTCGGCCGTCCCCCACGCCGCGCCGCTGCTGCCGCCGACCCGACGGTACTTTCTGACCGTCGAAGGACTGGCGGAGGTGGCGGACTTGGAAAAGGTTTCTCAGGATGTCCTGCTGCGCCGGCGTCCCGTTTCCTCCCGGTGGCAAAGAGTATTGCTGGAGCGGCTGGAGACCCTGGGTGTCATCTACCGACTGGCTGCCGCCATCGCCAACGTCGAGTTCCCCGTGAGCATCCGGTTGTTCCGGGCCACGCCCGCCGACGCCGGCATCGTCCTCCCAGGCGGGCGTACTGTCGCCATCCTCCGCCAGGGGGATACCGCCGACCGCACCGGCTTCGCCAAGCGGCTGTGGCGGCTCAGGGAGGGAACGCAACCCGGCGGCCTCCTGGCCCTGGCCCCCGACTTGGTGCGGCTGCGCCAGGCCCGCCGGATGCTGGCCGGGGCCTCATTCCCGGTCTTCACGGCCCTGGAGCGTGACGCCTCCCTGGCCGGCCCGGACTCCCGGTTGTGGTTTCCTCCTTCGGTCCCCACTGCCCTGGACCTGCGCTCGGCGCTGGCCCGCCTGGAGCGGGGCGCCGGCCTGCCGACAGAGGATCCCGAATCCCAGCCTCAGCTGCCTCCCGTTATCGACCTGGACCTTCCCTCCGCCGCCGCTCCCCGCTGGCTGCTGCCCACCCTGCTGTCTCCCGCCGAGAAGGGCGCCCTGGACCTGCTCTGCGACTGGCCCTGGGCCTCTCGGCAGGAGCTGTCTGGTATCATGGGTGTGTCGTCGCGGCGGGCGTCCCAACTCCTGGCCAGGCTTGGGGAGTTCGGCCTGGTCGGCCACGCCGGCGGACCGAGAACCCAACGGCTGGCCGTCACGGATAGGGGTCTGGCGCTGCTCGCCCGCCGCGACCGCGCCTCCTTGGGCGCGGCACGGCGGCGCTGGAGCATTGCCCCGCTGGACGTGGCGAAGCCGCTGACCTGGCGCAACGTCTCCGGCTCCCGCAGCCGCCAGTTGCTGCGCAACGTGGAACACACCGGCGCCGTGCACCGGTTCCTGGCGGCCCTGGCGGAACAGGCCCGCGCCGCCGGGTGGCAGGTGGCGCAACTGGACCCACCCCGGCGGGCCTCCCGCTACTTCCACTATGACGGGCGGCTGCACTCGGTTCTGCCCGACGCCTTCGGTATCATGCGTCGCGGCAACGCGACGGTGCCCTTCTTCCTGGAATGGGAGCGCCGCGCCGTGCGCCCCGTCACCATGGCGACCCGCCTGGCCCCCTACCTTCGGTATTATTCCTCCCACCGTCCCCTGGACGACCACGGTGTCCAGCCCATCGTCCTGGTGGTATTCGACGACGAGTTGGCCGCCACCCACTTCCTGAACCTGGCCCGGCGGGAGATGGACCAAGCCGGCGTTGAAGTTCCACTGCTGGTGTCCAACCGGGCGGCATTGGAAGGGCTGGGACCGATGGGAAGGGCCTGGCTCGTAGCCGGGGACTGGGAGCGCCGCCATGCCTTTGCCGCCATTGGCGATTCAGGGGATTGACGAGAGCATAGGGAGACCCCATCGCAGGGGAGACCGACTGCCGGAGAGGCCTGGGCTGTGGCGTGGACTTCAGGGACCACTCTCCCGCCAGTGAGGGTATCATCGCCCCGCGTCCAATTCCGTCAGTATGGACCCGGGCTGAACTATCACGAACAGGTCCCCTTGAGCTATTTCCAGCAATGGCGCACCCGACCCGCCGTCGCATGTCATCGGGAGCCGGTGGCTGTCCGGCGGCAATGGGCGGGTTCGTGTTCGAGATGGATGCTGTACACCGAA
>JAPPJA010000235.1 GCA_028874675.1 Chloroflexota bacterium | reverse complement strand
CCACCAACCGGCCGATTAGTGGGACCTTCTCATCATACAAATGACAATTTACTCATTCATGCGATAGCCCTGACTTGAGGCGCTTTCAATTTGACATCCCATAGGCCCTTTGATAGTATCATCGGGCTTTCCGGCCCCGTTGCGGGACGGAATTTTTGTGCCGTTTGCGTTATAATTGTCCCGTCCCAGCGGATGGCTTATCCGAAACAGGAGGTAACTGCAAATTGGCTTTTGTAAGTGGCTTGAGGTGCCGCGAGTGCAGCCGGGAATACCCGGGCGAGGCCCTCAATGTTTGTGACTTCTGCTTCGGGCCCCTGGAGGTGGTGTACGACTACGCCACCATTTCCGAGGTGGTCAGCCGTGACCGCATCGCGGCCGGGCCTCTGAGCATCTGGCGCTATCATGACCTGCTGCCGGCCAGCGGCGATGACCCGGTGGACATCATGGCCGGTTATACCCCCCTGCTGAAGGCCCGCAACCTGGGCGAACGGCTGGGCCTCAAGAACCTCTACATCAAGAACGACAGCGTAAACCCGTCCTTCTCCTTCAAGGACCGGGTGGTTTCGGTGGCGGCCACCAAGGCCCGGGAGTTCGGGTTTGAGACCATCGCCTGCGCCTCCACCGGCAACCTGGCCTGCAGCGTGGCGGCCCATGCCGCGCGGGCCGGGCTGCGCTCGGTGGTGTTCATCCCCTCAGACCTGGAGCGGGGCAAGGTTATCGGCGCCGCTGTGTACGGGCCCACCATGGTTGCGGTGGAAGGCACCTATGACGAGGTGAACCGCCTCTGCAGCGAGGTGGGCGACAACTATCCCTGGGCCTTCGTCAACATCAACATGCGCCCCTACTACGCCGAGGGCAGCAAGACCCTGGGCTACGAGGTGGCGGAACAGCTGGGCTGGCGGATTCCCGACCACGTGGTCATTCCGTCGGCCTCGGGCGCCATGTTCACCAAGATCTGGAAGGGCTTCAACGAATTGGCCTGCCTGGGGCTGCTGGAAGGCGTGGACTCCATGACCTTCGGCCCGGACCAGAACACGGTCCACCATCCCGCCATTACCACGAAGATGCACATGGCCCAGGCAGAGGGCTGCTCTCCCATAGTCAACGCGTGGGCCAGCGGCCAGACCCAGGTCCGGCCGGTGCGCCCCGACAGCATCGCCAAGTCCCTGGCCATCGGTAATCCCGCCGACGGCATCTACGCCCTGAGGGTCATCAAGGAGTCCGATGGGTCAGCCTATGCCGTTCCCGAACCCGAAGTGGTGGAGGGCATCAAGCTGCTGGCGGAGACCGAGGGCATCTTCACCGAGACCGCCGGAGGCGTTACCGTTTCGGCCCTGAAGCACCTGGCCGAGAGCGGGGCCATCGGCGCCGATGAACTTACCGTGGCCTACATTACCGGCAATGGCCTCAAGACTCAGGAGGCGGTGGAAGAGGTGGTAAACCCCCTCTTTGTCCGGCCTACCATGAGTTCCTTTGAAGAAGCCCTGGAAGGCCGGGCCGCCGGGGCAGCGAGCAAGGTTTAACATTCCGAATTCTTGGTTCTGAAGGAAGGGCGAGATGGGCAGGCAGAGGGTCAAGTTTACCTTTGATGGAGACTTGGTCAAGGAGCCAATAATCTATATGCTGGGCCGCGACTTCCACCTGGTAACCAACATCCGCCGGGCCGACGTGGGCGACGCCCTGGGCTGGGTGGTGCTGGAGGTGGACGGCGAGAAAGAGGAGATTGAACGGGGCCTGCAATGGGTAAGCTCCACCGGCGTCCGGGTGGACCCCATCAGCGGGGACGTGCTGCAGGGATAAAACGGGCGAATCGCCGCGCACATTCCCCTGAACCGGCAGGAACCTGCCGGATCCCGAGACTATAGAGGATAACCTGCCAGGTGCAGCAGTCTTGCCGGACATTCCGGAACCTGCGGCCGGCATCCAGGCTGGAGCCGCCCATCAGCGTGCCGCCTGACCGGAGCCAGCCTGTTTGTACCCATTCGCAACCGCCGACTTTAGATTCGCGATAGACTAGGAGGGAGCCCCCAAATGCCTGTTACGGTTCGTATTCCCACCCCCCTGCGCCGCATGACCAATGGCCAGGACAAGGTGGAAATGGAAGAGTCCAACCTGTCCGCCATGATCGAAAGCATGGAAGCCTCGTACCCCGGCATCAAGGAACGTTTGATCGACGAGAACGGGGAGCTGCGCTACTTCGTAAACATCTATCTCAACGGCGAAGATGTGCGCTTCCTGGACGGCCTCAACACCTCGGCCGCGGCGGGCGACGAGATCAGCATTGTGCCGGCGGTAGCCGGGGGATAGGGAACGCCCCGCTCCTCCCCAAACCCTTCCATCCCCAAACAAGAGAATTCCGCTCGTCCCGAAACTGTCCGGCCGACCCGCCAACCGGGTCAGACAGTTTCAGGCTGGGCGGAATGTTTTGTGCCTGCGCCGGGGCCCCTGCCCCTTTGCCCGAGCCCATCTGATGGCCGCCCGTTCGCCCGCCGCAAAATCAAATCCCTGCTTTCGGGGCTGTCGTCAAACTGAAGATTGAAGATTCCCAGAGTACCATTTCGTCGTTCC
>JAPPJA010000536.1 GCA_028874675.1 Chloroflexota bacterium | reverse complement strand
GGCTGGTGATTGCCCGATTCGGGGTGCGGCGGATCACCGAACTGTCCCTGGGCGGCGTCGGCGCCTGCTTTGTGTTGATCGGACAAGGCGCCAATCTGCTCGCCCTGAAAGTCAGCTTGTTCTTTCAGGGACTGTTTGGGGGTTTTTCCAGGTCATCCCTCCCCGCCTACCTGGTGGCTCTCTATCCGTCACACAAACGGCGGATGATTTCGCTCCAGTTGACCTGCGGTTCCGTCATGGGCATCGTGATTCCGCTGTGGGCCGACCAGCTTCTGAGGTGGTCTCGCGAGGGGGGCCACCAGGAATTGGCCAAGCTGTTCTTCTCACCGTTTCTGGTCGCCGGGTTCGTGGTCCTGTGCGGCTGGGCCCTGCTGAGCTTCAGCAGGCAGCCCGACTTCCAAAGCGTTCAAACTCCCGGCCAAAGCCTCCGCCTTCGCCCGCTGCTGGGCATCCGCCCCTTGGCCATCGTACTGCTGATAACCCTGCACGCCTCCGCCGACGGAGCCACCTACGAGTTCCTTCCCATGTTCATGGACCACCAATTCGAGGAGCTTGTCATACCTGCGGGCATGACCCTGGCGGGCCACAACGTGGCCTACCTCATCACCCGCTCCCTGCTTTCGGTCCTTCCGGAGGGATTGGGCCAGCGGGCCATTCTGACCCTGGCCGGCCCCATCGGCGGGTGCCTCCTGCTGGTGATGCTGTGGCAGGGCAATGCCGTCAGCGTCCCCCTGATCTACTTCCTGGCCAGCCTCTTCTACGCCGCCGAATTCCCGGTGCTCCTCAGCGAGATCTCCTCCCGCTCCATGGCCCACTTCGCCGCGGTCATGTCCGGAGGCTACCTGCTCGGCAACCTCACCTCCTTCCTGCTGATGAAGGGAACCGGCCGCCTGGTAGACACCACCGGCGACTTCCGGGTAGCCCTGAGCGTCGCCGCCTGCGGCTTCATCCTCTTTGGGTTGGTCGCCTTCCTGGCGGGATTGGGGAAACGGCCAAGCGCGGAAAAGGAGGCGGCAACCTGACCCAAGGACGAACCTCCCAGCAGTACCCTCGTCGTGGGCCGATGGGGCCGGTTCGGTTGCCTGCTCGACGCTGACCGACAATAGGGTCTAATTCAGACCAACTTTTCTCATTGATGAAATCCAGGTCACGTCTGTGGTTTATAGAAACAGTATAATTTCTATACTATAATAACTCATGCCATTTGAGTATGATCCTGCCAAAAGCGTCACAAACAAGGCCAAGCATGGCATCGACTTCGACGAAGCCCAGGTGCTTTGGAAAGACGCTTGGATGCTGGAGGCACCGGCAAAAACCGACGACGAGCCGCGCTATCTGGTGATCGGAAAGATCGGCAAAAACCACTGGGCCGCCGTCTGCGCTCATCGTGGGGACAATGTGCGGATCATCTCGGTGCGTCGGGCCCGGAGACAGGAGATCGACCACTATGAAAGCAGGTGAGTTCGACAGGAAATTTGATGCAGGAGAGGATGTTAGCGGCCAGGTCGACTGGTCGAAGGCAAAGCGCCCAAACGAGCAGGTGAAGCGGGTGAATGTGGACTTCCCGGCATGGGTTGTGGCCGGGCTGGACGGTCAGGCACGGCACCTTGGCGTGACCCGCCAAGCGCTCATCATGTTGTGGATCGCTGAACGGCTGCAGCGAAGCGGCAGCCCAATCTGAAGGCGAACTCGGGTCCGGCGTCCCGATGCCGTTGACGTCACCGGGAACAGGGGGGCCTGATCCGGCGTGAAATGCGACCACATACCAAAGAGCCAAACCGAAGGAACGCGGTTGCCGGGATCGTGACAAGCCGAGATCGCCCCGATTCAACCCAGATCCTTCAAGGGACGTTGTGAATAACGGGAATTACCAGGTGCGGCGATTCGATGGCGCCTTGGCAGGGGTAGAATTCGTGCTCTCAACAAGCGGATTCTGACACCAAACCACAGACTGGCTCCTCGCTGTGAACGCCGTGCAACCTCTCGGGAATCGTTGGCAGCATTTGGCAAGTCATCGGCTTTTCCCTGACCAATAGTTTCGACTCCGAATCGGCGCAAAATTTTTCCTGTTATTCAACAACGTCCCCTATCCGCTTCCCTGGCGGGCCACAACGTGGCCTACCTCATCACCCGCTCCCTGCTTTCGGTCCTTCCGGAGGGATTGGGCCAATGGCCTGCTGCGGAGAAGGAGGCGGTCGCCTGATTGGGAACGCCCCCATCAGCGACCTCGGGCCGGACCAGGAAACCAACTCCTTTCCCTGCTCGACTCCGACCCTAAATATGGTCTATACTGGACTATATTTTGGCATCTTGAGGGAACCATGGACCGTAAGCATTCCGAGCCCCGCCGAGTCTGGAGAGTCGCCGAAGCCAAGGCGCGTTTGTCCGAAGTCTTGCGTCTCGCCGAAGAGGAGGGACCTCAACATATCGGTACCAGGAAACCCTTCGTGGTCGTGCCCGCCGACGACTGGTACGCCAAGAGGCCGCCTCGCAAACCCCTGGGACAGTGGTTGGTAGACAACATTCCTCGCGGAGTGAACCTGGATGTTCCCGATAGGAGATCCCGGAGAGAAATCCCC
>JAPPJA010000052.1 GCA_028874675.1 Chloroflexota bacterium | reverse complement strand
GGCCTTCAGGGTACCGGTTCTTACCAGTACCTGGAGCGGGAACCCGCCTCAGCCTTCATCATGGAAAAGACCCCCGGCACCCACTGGACTCACAACGTTGACCTGCCCGAAGGCGTTCTGCCCGATTCTCCTGACTTCCAGGAAATCCGGCTCTACTGGGTAACTGAAGATGCCAGCCGCTACGCCGCCCTCCTGGCCGGCGAAGCTCACCTGGCCGACCTTCCGCTGGACCTTCAGAAGGACGCCGCGGAGAACGGCATGAAGCTGTTCCGCTCCCAGTTCACCGCCAACAACTTCTTCGTATTCTTTGGCGGCATGTACCTGAGCGACGATGAGCGGGACCTTGCCGCTTATGACCCCTCGGTACCGTGGGCTGAGACTCCCTGGGCCGGTCAGGAACCGGTTCAGGACCGCAATTCACCCCAGTTCCAGAACAATGGCTGGAAGGTCCGCCGCGCCATGAACAAGGCCATCAACCGGGAAGAACTCCTGGACGTCCTTTACAAGGGCATCGGCGAACTTATGTATGTCGGTTACTTCCACCCCAGCCACTACGGTTGGGACGAGACCTGGCCTGACCGCTACGAGACCGAGTACAAGTACAATCCGGATGAAGCCGTGCAGCTGCTGGCCGAGGCCGGCTACGGTCCCGACAACCCGGTCAAGGTGACGGTGCAGTCCTACGTCTCCCCCGGTGAGGCCGAACTGCCCCAGGCGATGGAAGCCATAGCCACCTACTGGGCCCAGGTGGGCATCGAAGTGGATATCGAGGACCTCAGCGCCTCCCAGGTCCGGGAACGCTACCGCGCCCGCGAGATGCAGAACCGCGTCTGGCCCAACATCATCATCTACTTCCCGCTGGAGTACGGTAACCTTACCGGTTTCACCAGCACCTTTGGTTCCAGCAACCACTACCAGGACAACTGGGTCAACCGCATATCTGCCGACTGGCGCAACGCCACCGACTTCGACGAGCGTGATCGCATCGCTCGCGAGTGGGGCAACTGGGCCTTCGATAACTATTTGACCATGCCCCTGTTCTGGTTCCCCCACACCGTGGTGGGTGACCCCACGGTGGTGGAAAGCTGGGTGTACCCCGGCAGCACCGTGCCCCGTAACGGTCACATGCACGCTGTCAGGGCTGCCTACAAGGGCTAGCCCCCGGTTAACCTGAACCTCTGGTTCTAATGGGCAGGCCGCTTTCAAAGCGGCCTGCCTTTCTTTATAATCCCCTATTGATTCATACCAATTTGACCGGCAAGGGAGTCTTATATATGAGCACCCAACAGACACGGTCCGGCAACGGCCATTCCCTGGAATTTGGCCTGTTTGACTGGATTGAATGGGAACGGCAGCCCCACAACAAAATCTACGAGGAACGCCTCAAGCTGCTGGAGTACGCGGACAAGAACGGTTTTTATTGCTATCACCTGGCCGAGCACCACGTCACCCCCCTGAGCCTCGCCCCGTCGCCCGGGGTGTTCCTGGCCGCCGCCGCCCAGCGCACCTCCAACATTCGTCTGGGGCCCCTCGTTTACCTGCTGCCCTTCTACAGCCCCCTCCGCCTGTTGCACGAAGTCTGCATGCTGGACAACCTGAGCAACGGCCGCCTGGACCTTGGTGTCGGTCGCGGCATCGTTCCCATGGAGGCCGCCCACTACGACGTGGACTTTGACGAGGGTCGCGAAATGTTCCAGGAAGCCCTGGACGTTCTCATCATGGGTATGTCCCAGCAGACCCTCAACTACGTCGGCAAGCACTACCAGTACGAGGACATCCAGGTATGGTCCGAACCGCAGCAGCGGCCCTACCCGCCCCTCTGGTACGCCACCAACAACAAGGACACCGTGCCCTGGATTGCCCAGCACGGCTTCAACACCAGCACCGTCTTCGACGCGGCCCGCGACGTGAAGGAGCACTTCGACCTTTACCGCCAGGTCTGGCAGGACCACAGGTCCGACGGCGACCGCCTCAACGCCCACGTCCCGGAGCCCAAGCTTGGCCTCACCCGCCACGTTTACATCGCTCCCACCGACGCTGAGGCCCTCAAGGAGTGCCGCGCCGCCTTCGACACCTGGTTCTACAACATTAACTTCCTGTGGGACAAGCACGACGTACCCCTTCCCGCCGCCATCAATTTCGACGACTGGGTCGAAAAGGAAGTCATGCTGGTGGGCTCCCCCGCAACCGTCCGCGAGCAGGTCGGCCGGACGGTTGAGGAGAGCAGCATCAACTATTTCAACTCCATCTTCGCCTGGGGCGACCTCTCCCACGAGCAGGTTATGCGGTCCGTCGGCCTCTTCGTGGAAGAAGTAATGCCCGCCTTGCGCTGACTTCCAATACCGGCTAACTTATGCAGTCGCGGGGTTCCGCCTGAGATTTCCTTCCCGACAGGGTAGGGCCAGCCAGAAGGCCCTTCCCCGTCGAAGGAGAACGGTCAGGGTGGGGACAGATCCGCTAACTACCAGCCCACCCAGGAACCCCATCCCCTATCGGGGGAAACCCGGCATAAGAGCGGCCTCGCAGGCTCCCCTGCCGCCGCCACCGCGTTGGCCCGAATCACATACAAATCAGAGACAGAAGGAAGAAT
>JAPPJA010000572.1 GCA_028874675.1 Chloroflexota bacterium | reverse complement strand
GTCAGGCATTGTCCACAAAGAAGCCGCTATACAACTCCTTCAGCCAATGGCGAAAACTACATTGCCCATCTTACCGGTGAAATAATCGATCACCACCCAGAGCCCGTTGCACAGCGCCTCGCCCATGATCAGCCCTAAAAAAAAAGCCTCGCTGGCGCGATAGACAGAGGCCCCACCGAAGCGCAAAATGGCTTTTTTGATTGACCAAGCGATAAAAACGCTAAACCAGATATGGTTCATCAGCATGTTAGCCCCAATGGGAAATCCGACCGGGTGAAAAGGCCACCACAACAGCCGCTGGCGCGCCCAAGTCAACAATATCATCGCCACCCCACCTCCGGCGAAAAAGCCCCAGCCCTGCCAATACACCCCCGAGGGCTCTAAATTGTGTACGGCCCGATCGAAAATGGTCAGCGGCCCGCTCTTAAAGCGCCAGCCGTCCAGATTAATGCCGCCGTGGATATGCACTAAGTGGAAGACCATCCAACACGAACCCACTGCGCCGATCAACAGGGCCAGGACAATACCCCAAAAGACATAGCGCCGACTTTTGCGGTCCATCTCCTCAATCAGTTTGAGTCCGTTGGCTAACACCGCCATGACGAAGATGCGGATATCGCCGCACCAGATATAGGCCAGCGACAAATTGAATACCCCGCTGGCTCCCACTAACTGCGAACCCAGCCCTTGCATTACCAAGTCCGGCGCAATCATAGGGGACCGCACTGCGGCCAGACCAGCCTCGGCCACCACCCGGGTGATACCGACAAAGATCAGCACGGCGAGCCCCACAAACAGCAGCGCTACCCACAACTTGGTGCCCATGATCCACAGCCAAATACTCATGGCAATGCTGCCCCCCACCAAGCCGATGACAGCGCTGCGGTACGACATAATCTCGTCGCTGTCGTCAACCTCCGGAGCCCGTCCTAGGGCCTTGGCGAGGACGGCCTTGAGATGCGCTCGGCCAATCCAAAAACCCAGCAGCACCATGGCGATTAAGGCACCGCCTCCCTGATAGGCCAAAAGAGCGTGCTCGTGGACCCCGTACACAAAGCGCTGGTCAGCCTGTACCCCGGTGACCAACAAGGTTTCGTATTCGACTTTGGACAGCAAGTGGAATAGCCACAAACCCGCTGCCACCTGCGTGTTGATCAAATAGGAAAAACCGATCATGGCAAAACGAACGGAGAACTGCAAACTTTGCTGACCGACAAAGGGCGAGGTCCAGTGCAAGTTTAAGGTGGGCACCGACGAATCGTAGTGGTGCAGGGCCGTCAGCGACCCGACCAGCAGCGGAATGGCCGTCCCGCACCAAAAGGCCCGCTTGCGGAACAAGCCGTTGACCAAGCCCTCTTTCTCCTCGCCGGCCACTAGGGCCAGTCCCACTTGAGTCAGCGGATAGGCCAAACGTTCGCGCTCCATCCACTGGCGCCGCAAAATCACCGCGGCCGAGACCATGACTGCGTACAGGGCCAGCAGGAAAATCGCCCACCAGCACAAAGGCTCAACCCAAGCTCCATAGTTGATTTCGAGCCCGGCTGCCCCTTCGTAAAAGGCCCTATTCTCCCGCCCGTCGTTGACCAGCACTTGGTGCGGCGGCAGATGCGGCAGCAGCTTTTCCAGCCATTTATTTTCGGGCGAGGCGTAGTAAAAAAAGGCTGTGATACCCGGCAGCAACTGCTGGCTCATCCCCATAGTGCACAGAGCCGAAACCACTAACAGCATGACATATACCAGCACTAACTCGGCCCGGTTGAGCACTAGGGTGAGCCCGTTCCAGACTAAAAGCAGATTGATCAGGATGGAAGAGACGATAAACAGGTTGAACAACAGGCCGGGCGAATGAAAGTCTAGTTCGCCCCGGGGGCCGTACCAAGCCAAGAACAGTCCCACAGCTCCCACTGCCGCGACCAAGGCTCGCTCCCGACTGCGCCCCACTACCTTGAACAACACATTGAGCAGGCCGACCAACACCAAAAAGAGAAAAATAGCCCCCGGCGTATTGAAGTCGAAAGCCATGACCGTGGAACGCATGGCCATGCGTACATAAGGGGCCCCCACCGCCAGGTACAGACTTAAAAAGGCCCCTACCCAAAGACCGCGGGCCGACAGCCCAAAGCGGCCGTTTCTCTGGTCCAGCAAAGAGTCCCGGTTTTTTAAGTATCTGTGGTATGTCCGGGAAAGCTCTTTTTTCAACGGGGATCCTTTCGGCCAGGGGAAGACCGCACAATAGTCTACAAATTTACCTCTAGGCTCGTACGCGAACCCAGCTCACTCCCCGCTTCCTCGCCAATTCAGATCGATGACGCTAACCGGCCACCATCTCCCCTTGGCGCGAGCGTTCCTGCAAGTCGTAGAGCGAGGAAATAGCGTCCTTGTACAGCGGTATGGGAAAGGAGCGCTCCTCAAAGCGCGCTGCGTGCGGGATCCGGCCGCGCACTAGGCGCGCATTGGCTTCGGTCTTGTACGTCATCTCGCCGGTGTAGATCGGGAACGCATCGGCGGCGCGGTAGCTGAGGATCAGGGTGCGGCGTGGCTTGTCGGAGACATTGGCGATGGAGGCATGGGGGGTCATCGCATGCATGAAGA
>JAPPJA010000452.1:22791-23795 GCA_028874675.1 Chloroflexota bacterium | reverse complement strand
CCACCCCCACCAGACTCAGTTTCAGATATTGTCGATCAATGGCGAACCGCCGCCACCGGAGGAATCGGGTTGGGAGGACTCCGTGTGGGTGAACGGCGGACGTGAGGTAGTCATTGCCGCCCGCTTCGATACTTATGCCGCTGAAGACATTCCGTATATGTTCCACTGCCACATTCTTGACCATGAAGACCTGGGCATGATGGGACAATTCCTCGTCATCGAGGAGTAATTTGGTATTTTGACGCGGCAGAACGCCTGTAAACCACCATAATCGCATACTGCCGCCGTGCTACAATAGCGCCAATTCAGACACGGAACAGAGGAGGGCTCACTTATGGCCACCAGCAATGAGACTAACGTGGTCGTCTGGTACGACTACACTTGACCCTGGTGCTACGTCGGCCTGGTCAGGCTGGACAAGGCAGCGGAAGCCACGGGAGCGGCAATTGACCGGCGGCCCTATCTCCTGGCCCCCGAGCGTCCCATTGAGGGCGAACCCCGGCCGCTTCGGGAAGGCGAAACGGAAACTGAGCTTAACGACGCCTGGAAGGAAAGGGCCCGGGAAGCGGGCATCGTAATGCGCCGGCCCTCATTGAGCCCCAACACCAACATGGCCCACGAAGCCACGGCCTTTGCCAAAGAAAAGGGTTTGGACGGCGAGTTTCACCACGCCGCCGCCAGGGCCTACTGGGAAGATGGCGTTGATCTGGGCAACAAGGCAGTGCTGCTGGCCCTGGGCGAGGAGTGCGGACTCGACCGGAGCGAACTGTCGGCCGCCCTGGACTCGGGTCAGTACCGCCAGTACGTTCTGGACGAGCACCAGGAAGCCAAAGACCTGGGGGTATTCGGCACACCCACCTACCGAATCAACGGGGGAGAACCCGATTTCGGCGACAAGAGTGTCGAGGAGATGACTACCATGATTGAGGGCGGGGCAAAATAGCCTGCTGCCTGCACAGCAGCGTATAACCCGGGGCGGGCTGCAGGCCCGCCCCGCTACTTTT
>JAPPJA010000452.1:0-22781 GCA_028874675.1 Chloroflexota bacterium | reverse complement strand
ACCTACCTAAAAACCGGGGTATAACCCTTTTGCGCCTACATCTGTGCCTTGTATTTTAAACCATTTTTTGGGGGGGGGAAAAAATCCCCGGCGGCGTCAACAGCTGGTTAAAACCGGGGGCGGGCTGCTGGCCCGCCCCGCTTCTTTTGCCCCTCAAGTCGAGGTACGGACAGCCCGGGAAGGCCGGGCTAGGGCAATTCGACAAATGGAGCAGTTATTCGGCAAGCTGCAGGTAAGGAGATGACGGGCTGATACCAATAGAATACGTGGCATCAGGGCCAGTGTGGTGGAAGGACGCCCCGCTTGCCAGCTCGTCCGGCGTGGCGTGGAAATCACGGGATTTGTTGAAAGGCGGGTCAGTAGCGATAAGGTGGACTGTCTCGGAGTTCATGCCCCGCAGTAAGTCCGGATTATCGCCGCGAAAGAGCGTCTGGTTCGCAGAATTGCGGTCGGCTATGCTTGCCCCAACACGCGCGTATGCGGGTAAAATACCGGGGATAAACAACCAGGATCAAACGAAATCCATCAATATGACCGGTGGCTCAGCACGCCGGCAGTAGCGTCACCGTTACCTGGCGCCGTCGGCCCGGATCTTCCTGATCCGGACCAATGGTCGCTCCAGCCACCGGCGATTCCACGGCCTGACCCATGGCTTTCGCCAGATACTCGGCTCGCTCCGTCGCCCACCCAATGTCCCGGATATTCCCGGTAAATGGACACTTCCACCGACGAAAGGTGCCTGATGATGACTTATGAGTTCGATCTCGGTTCATACAGCCGGCCGGTAACAACATCCTCGCCGGAGGCCCAGCTTTGGTTTGATCGGGGTCTGCTATGGACTTACGGATTCAACCACGAGGAGGCCGTCTTCTGCTTCAAGCGGTCTGCAGAGGCCGACCCCCAGTGCGCCATGGCGTATTGGGGTATCGCGTACGCTTTGGGTCCCAACTATAACAAGCCGTGGGAAGCGTTCGATGAGGCGGAAACATTGAAAACGCTCGCCGAAGCTCATGACGCGACAATGCGCGCCGCGTCGCTGACCGGCCGCTGTACCCAGTGGGAAGCGGACTTGATTGGGGCGCTTCACCAGCGATACCAGTCTGCGAGAGTGCCGGCGAACCTGCCCACCTGGCTCGATGACTTTGCCGCCGCCATGCGAGCCGTCCACCTCAACCACCGGGAGGATCCGGATATCTCGGCGCTGTTTGCGGAAGCGCTGATGAACCGCACCCCCTGGGCGCTCTGGGACCTGGCGTCTGGCGAACCGGCAGCTGGCGCCGACACCGAAGAAGCCAGGCAGGTGCTCGAACGAGGCATGGAACGTCGCGCGAACCTGGACGCCCCCCCGCATCCGGGGATGCTGCACATGTACATCCACCTGCTGGAAATGTCGCCCTTCCCGGAACAAGCTCTGCACGCCTGCGAACAGCTGCGAGGCCTGGTGCCGGATGCCGGCCACCTGCAGCACATGGCGACGCACATTGACGTGTTGTGCGGCGACTATTTGAGCGTGGTGAATTGGAACGAAGCAGCGATTCGGGCCGACAGCCGGTATCTGGCTGCCAGGGGGCCATTCAACTTCTATACTCTCTACCGCTGCCACGACTATCACTTCAAGGCGTACGGGGCGATGTTCCTGGGCCAGTACCAGTCCGCCATCGAGGCGGCCGAGGAGTTGAACGCTGGCCTCCCCGAGGATCTGTTGAGCGTGCAGTCGCCGCCCATGGCCGACTGGCTGGAAGGGCTGGTGCCGGTCAAGCAGCATGTATTGATACGGTTCGGGAAATGGCAGGAAATCCTTGAGCAGGAGCTACCGGCTAATACCGATCTATACTGCGTGACCACCGCCACCATGCGGTATGTCAGGGCCATCGCCCTCGCGACGCTCGGACATTCGATGTCGGCGCAGGCTGAGGCGGAGGCGTTCGAGCGGGACTTCGACCGTGTGCCGGAAAGCCGGCGTTTGTTCAACAATTCCTGTCGCGACATTCTGGCGGTGGCTAGGGAGATGATGCTCGGCGAGCTGGATTACCGGCGGGGTGACATCGAATCGGGCTTCGCCCATTTGCGTCAGGCAGTCGCCCTTGACGACAACCTGCGCTATGACGAGCCTTGGGGCTGGATGCAGCCGGTCCGGCACGCCCTCGGCGCCCTCCTGCTGGAGCAGGGGCGTGTGGAAGAAGCCCTCGCCGAGTACAGGGCGGACCTCGGACTCGACTCAGTGCTCAAACGGTCAAGTCAGCATCCCGACAATGTCTGGAGTCTGAGCGGCTATCACGAGTGCCTGGAGAGAACCGGCCAGCACGAATTGGCGTCGGTCGCGCAGCAGCGGCTCGCCCTGGCCCGGGCGCGCGCCGACGTTCAGGTGCAGGCGTCCTGTTTCTGTCGGCTTGAGAGTGAAGGCTGAGGCCGGCGCAAATTGAGTTCCCAGGCTTATCGCCCCGACAGTTCAGCCTCAGATTCCCACGAACGCCGGGGCGCACGGTGGTCCGCGAGTAGCCCTGTGAGCGTGTCGTAGAGGAAATCGGAGAGGACCGAAACAGTGGATGTCTGCGAGGGGGGTATAGTGACCTGACCCCTGTGTTGGCATCACATCTTATGGCAGCCCGACCGCAGCTGGGACTAATACCGCAGCGGCAGATGACCGGCTTTGGGACCAGAGGGCCAGCGGGCGCCGCGGGAGATGGGTTTGCGGGAAACCAGGGCCGAATAACCGCCCTTTCACATTGAGACCTGACCGTCCCCACCGGTATGGGCCGCCCCCTCTAAAAGAAACGCCCCCGCCACAACAGCAGGGGCTAGGCACTTTCATCTTTCAGGGGACGTACCTAATGGCCGACTATACCGCCAACTCGAACCGTAACAGGAAAATCTCTTGATTTTGACCAGTTTGGTGGGCCTGGAGGGGCCGAACTGCGAACTTTTCGGTGGGAGGTGGTTTGGTAGCGACGCATCACAAGGACGCTGAACAGACTGTGCAGTCGCTTTAAAGTGCAAAAGTCAAGACCACATCTGACACACGGGAATTATTCTACAGCGGAGGGCTGTAGGGACGTGTTGTCCGATTGGTTGCCTCCTCGGTTCAAGTCTCTCTCCAAGACCAAATACGGGCTTTGTTGGAAGGTATACCAGGGCGTCTTGCCGTAGCAGTAGCGCCCTGAGTGAGGCCTCTCTTTATTGTACTTCTCCGGCCAGGCGTCCAGGTCCACCCGCAATGCCTCCAGGCTGTAGTAGAGCTTCTTGCGAATAAACAGGCTGTAGCACCCATCGTGCAGGGTCTTGGTGAACTAGTCGCAGGTGCCATTTGTCTGGGGGTGGTTGGCCTTGCTCCGGGAGTGGTCGATGTCCTCCACCGCCAGGTACAACTGGTAGGAGTGGTTCTCTGGCTTGCCCTGTGTGGTTGTGCAGTACACGGCGACCCGGTCGGTGAGGACAGACCTCCTGGACCACCTTGCCTTCGGTATTAATACTGGGCCTTGGGCCGCTTCTCAAGGGTCTCTAGTTCGTGGCGCTGCCACACCGAGCGGACCCCTGCCACTGTCTAAAATGGAGGAGATGATGATCCCCTCCTTGCGCAGTTCGTTGGCCGCTCGCAGTTGTCCGTAGGCTGGGAACTCCACCGCGATGCGCACCGTGGCCTGCTCAACGGCTTCCGGTATCCAGTTCTCGAGCAGCGGCTTCTTGCGGGATATCTCGTATAGCGCGGCCCAGTCACACTGCTCGTAGAGTTCCTTGTACCGGTAGGAGGTGTCCCGGCTGTAGCCCATGATCTGGCAGGCCTGGGACACATTGCCCAACTGCCCGGCCAGTTCCAGCAGACCCAGCCTGGGCTTCTATGCTTTTTCCTGTTGCGCTGTCATCTGAGATTCCCGTCCCTCTCTTGGAGACATTTAATCACAATATTTGCAAGGGTGTCAGATTAAATCCTAACTGTTCCAAATTATATAAGCGGGAGTTTGCGAAACGGTCAGGCAGCTTGTTCGCCAACGATCAGCGGGTAATCTGGCCCCATACCACGTCGACCCCGTCACATAGTCGGGCAGAGCTATAGGTATGGGACTCCTTTACCACCAATTGCGTAATCGCTTTACCTAAATCGGGGCCAGGGGAATACCGAGATTGGGGGTTCACTGCCGGCCCTTCTTGTTCTACTGTTAAGCTGCCCCACTAAAGGTATGGCAGGCTTTCTTGTCCTGGCTTCATGGCAGAAGGCTTTCGCAGATTTGTGCCCTCCGATTATTGAGTAACCTGCGAGGGGCGAAAATTATCAAAGGAGAACCATCTGTATGCGTATTGCGTTGAGGTCAAAAATTCACCGTGCTTGGGTCACGGGCGCGAACCCCGATTACATAGGCAGCGTTATCATCGACCGGGCCCTGATGGACCGGGTCGATATGTGGCAATATGAGAAGGTGCTGATTTGCAACGTCACCAACGGCGAGCGCTGGGAAACCTATGCGTTGCCCGGCGATTGGGGTTCCGGTACCGTTTCCGTGCAGGGCGCCGGCGCCCGGCTCTGCCAGGAAGGCGACTGCCTGATAATTCTCTCCTTCGAGGTAACGGACGTTCCCATCGACCCCCAGATGATCCTGGTGGACCAGGACAACAAATTCGTCGAATACATTGAAGGAGCGAGGTATGAGGAACCAATTTTCTGAGCACGACACCGAGGCTTTCTATGACGCCGAGGATGCCCTGTACCGGTCATTCTGGGACCGGGAGGGCAGCCTGCATTGGGGCTGGTTCGACGGCGAGACGGGCGACGATTTCCTGTCCGCCTGCGCGAACCTCAACCGCAAGATGCTCGAGGAATCTGCTATTTCGGCTTCCTCTCACGTCCTGGACCTGGGCTGCGGCAACGGCAACACCGCCGCATGGCTGTGCGAATCGGCAGGCTGTCAAGTTACCGGCATAGACCTGAGTGGCGTCCGCATAAACAATGCCATTGACTCCCGGGATAACCTAACGGCCGCCGTTCGGGACCGGCTGACGTTTGAGAAAGCCTCCGCCACTGACCTGCCCTATGAAGATGAAACCTTCACCCACGTCTGGAGCCAGGCCACCATCTACCACGTTCACGACAAGGAGAGGGCCCTTCAGGAGGTCTATCGGGTGTTGGCCCCCGGCGGGATTCTGGTCTTCGATGACCTGACCAAGCCCAGGCCCGATATCAGCGACGAGGCTCGGCGCTACGTGTATGACCGGCTGCTCTTCGATACCGATTTCAGCTTTGGCGGGTACCAGGAAGCGTTGCAGGAAGTCGGGTTCCAGGTATTGTCGGCCCACGACCTGTCCACTCACCTGGGCAAAAGCTACGGCTGCTTGTCCGACATGGCGGCCTCCAAAATAGACCTGAACCCCGAGGTATTCGAGGCGTTGTCCTACGCCTATACCCGGATGGTGCGCGCCGTGGACCAGCAGGAACTGGGATGGGGAATGTTCCTCTGCCGCAAGTAAAGGATGCGCTCCCGACGCCTTTGGGGGCCCGGGAGCGCATCCTTTTCAACAAACCGGATACCAACAACAAGAATTCGAGGTGCTGTAATGGCGGAGACCTATGACATTGTGCTGTCCACGCCCTTCCCCAACTACGATTTCTTCGCCCATAAGTTGCGGGAGCTTTGCGGTCAGATGAATCTGACCTACTTCCTGGTGAACGACGTCTGGGTCAAGGAGTTCTACCAGAAGCTGCAGAGCAGGGAAATTGCGGTAAGGGTGATGCTGGACCTGACCGCAAACCAGCGGCAGGATGATGACCCCTACGTGCTGCTGGCCAAGGAGGTCAAGCGCCAGCGGGGCCATGTAATCGACGACCCCGAGATTACCGCGGAAGCGGCCCATAAGGGGTACCTGCACCAGAAGCTGCTGGATGCCGATATTCCCGTTCCGCCCACCATAATTGTGCCCTGGGATGAAATTGGGACCTTTGAGTTAACCCGGGCCCAGAAGTCGCAGGTGGGTGTGCCCTTCGTTGTCAAACCCGCCTGGGGCGATTCCGGCGTGGGCGTGGAGGTCAATGCCTATTCGGAAGAGAGCCTTTCCTGGTCGGCGGAACAGGCGCCCAACTCGGACCAGTTCCTGATTCAGAAGCGGGTCCAGCCGGCCAAGCTGGGAAATCACGTCGGATGGTTCAGGATGTTTCACATTTTCGGCGAGGTAATTCCCTGCTGGTGGAACCCGGCCACCCACGAGTACCAGATGGTTACCCCGGGCGAAATGCGGCGCTACCGGCTGTCGCCCCTAAGGCGAATCATGCGGGGTATCGCCCGCGTATCGAAGATGAAGAAGTTCACTTCCGAGATCTGCCTCCACACCGACGGAAACTTTTATGTGGTGGACTACGTCAACGCCGACCCGGACATGAATCCCCGTTCCTTCTACGCCAACGGCGTTCCCGACGAAATAGTGCGGCACGTGGTTTGGCTACTCTTTTACGAAGCCATGCACATTGTTAAACGCGGACATGGCTACTTTGACGAGGAACTGGCGGGGTCCGAAGCCGACCAGGACTGGCTCCTGCGCCGCCAGAGGGAGCAAGCCAGGGCAGGCAATTGACTTCTATCTTAAATCCGGGATCCTTGGCTTGAGACCGGAGACCCTGACTGACCCCAAATTGTGGCCGAATTTGACCAGAGAGGAGGGCTGAGATGTCTATTTTGGGGAAGATAGGAATCAACGTCAGGGACTCCCTGACAGGAGTACTGCGCGGCACGGGGGAGGTTACCGGAGTTACCATAGAATCAGTCAGAGACGCCACGGTAACGGCTCTTAGGTCAGCGCGGTCCATCGGCGGAGAAGTAGGGCACTTGGCCCAGGACGCAATTGTAGGCGCCCTGGGCGCTGTTGGAACCATAACCGGAGAGGCGGGCTCCCTGATTCGGGATTCGGTAATCGGCGTTATTCAGGGCACCGGCCAGGTGGCTACCGCCACCACCACCATGCTCCACGATGTGGTGGTTGGCGCCATCCGGGGTTCCAGTGACGCGGGGGCTGAACTGGGGACAGCTGCCCAGCACGCAGTGGAGGGCGCCCTGCGAGGAGGCGCGTCGGTGGGCCTGGCCGCAGAGGAGTCCGTTGTACAGGTGACCCGTGGCGCCATTGAAGGCACCAGGGAAATTGGCGGGGCCTTTACGACCGCGGCCCAGGGAACGGTCTCGGGCGTCATTGTCGCTGTGGCTGCCACCGGGGGTGACGTATTGACCGCCGCCCGGGATACTGCCAGACAACTGATCAGCAGCGCAGCCAACACCGGCGAAGACCTGGGCCAGGTGGCTGTGTCCGCCGTTCGAGGCTCGATCGAAGCCGCCAGAAACGTGGGCGTGGATGCGGAGCAGGCTGCATCCGCGGTGGCTACCGGGGCCATCGAGGCCGCCTACGACGTAAGTGATGCGGCCGGTGATGCCGTTCGGAATGCGGCCACAGGGACCATTCAGGGCGTAAGGGTTGTGGCAAGGGGCGGCTCGGACCGCGAACAGGCCGGTTCCTAAGTTCTCCAGCAAGGGAGGGAGTAGCTTTGCCATTCCCTCCTTGTCCACCGATTTTTTCTCCAGGCTTCGCTCCTCTTCTCTTTGTCGGAGAGGCATGTCCATTGGCCCTTCAGGCGCTGGCGCCCATTTTGCGTCCATCTGATTGGCATACTCCCGTATGTTCTGAAACGGCACCCAGATTCTCCTGGGGTAGCGGCGGTAGCTGGAATGCAGCAACGCCGTACCCGGATCTGCGCTCCGTATTGTCTCGTTGCTCCCAACGAAAATGTGCCAACTCCGGCGAGAGCATACCCAGTCAAGGGTACCGGCAGGTTCCGGGAGCCAGCCAAGGTACCCGAGTTGGCGCTTGCGAGTGACGAATGAACGAGTCCGGTCAAACTTCAGATATCGTTGCAAGGCAGGTTAAGGAGTCCCTGGAAGGGGAGAGGACGCAATCTGCCGGGGTGACCAGAGCTTCCGTCCGAAATGCGGCTTTCCTGGCGGCGGCGGCGGCCAGGTCTTTTACCAGGGGGGCGGAACACCTCGCCCGCGAGGTCGTCGAGGGCACCGTTAGGGCAGCTGGCGAAATTACCGGTGAGACTACCACAATAGTGCGAGACGCCGTTATCGGGGTTGTGGAGGGAACGGAGCAGGCGGTGAGAATTTCGTCCCTCGCCGTGCGGGAAACCGTTGTCGGAGCCGTGCGGGGCAGCAGTGAGACGGCCGCCGATGTTACCGTTACCGGTCGAAGCGCCGTTGAGGGGGCTATAGCCGGAGCTACTTCGGTGGGAATCGGCAGCACCGAGGCGGCAACAGCCGCCGTGGAGGGAGCGTTGGAGGCAATGGTCGAAGCCGGCGGAGAGGTGGATGATGCGGCCAGGGCGGCTATGACCGGCGTGGTTTCCGGCGTGTCCGCGGCCGGCGGTGACTTGCCCGATGCGGTCAGGCAGTCTGCCGCCGTGCTGGTGGGCAGCGTGCCGGCGCAAATGAGAGCGTCGATGGTGTGGCTGATATTGCCCAGGGCCTGTTGGAAACCGTTTTGAAGGAGACGGAAAGCGCCGGGAGCGAGGCCGAAGACGTAGCCGAAGCAGTGTCCGCCGCCGCCGTTGGAACTGTGGCGGCTGCCTACCAGGTAAGCCAGTCCCACGGCAACCGGGCCAGGGAGCGGGTCTTGAACGCCGTGGCCCGACCGGGCCATGCCCTGGCTCCCGAAGTGCAGAGGCAACTCTCCGATACTGCCAAGAAGCTCTCGGAAGAACTACCCCGGGGACGCGCCGCCTGGCGCTGGTCGGCAATGTTCCGGGCGGGCCGCCTGCTGTTCCGGGCGGGTCGCCTGCTGTTCCAGGTGGGCGTCAACGACCAGGCGGCGGCCATGGCATATTTCTCCGTCCTTTCCGTGTTTCTACTGGTCGCGCTGGCAATCCTGGGCCTTGCCGTATTTCTCGACAAGGCAACCATCCGCTCAATACTGGTGGACCTGGGAACCTATTACCTGCCCGTTTCGTCCAGTCTGTTCCGTGAACTGGTTGGTGGGCTCCTGGAAAGCTACGCTGCTCTCGGGTTGGCGTCGGGAGCGGGGATCTTCATAGTCGGGAACGGCCTCTTCATGGCGGTCAACCGGGCCATAAGGCGCGTCTTCGGAGAGGAGAGCCGGCATTCCTTCCGGGGGAATCTGGCGGAGGCTTTGCTGATTGGGGTCCTGGGACTGGCTCTGCTGGCTTCCATCCTGATGAGCGCCTCTTTGCAGATTATTCTGGGCGCCGGTGTGGAAAACGTGCCTGCCCTGGGGGAAGCCCCTTACCTCGTTCGCTGGGCGCTGGGTACGGTTGCCGCGCTGGCGCCAGCCGTGGTGACAGGATTGGTCTTCACCGTCCTTTACCATAAGCTTCCCCATAGCCACGTTGAGTTGAGGGACGCGGTCTATGGAGGAATCATCGCATTGGTCTTGTTTGAAGCGGGAAAGCACCTGTTCTTGTTCCTTTCCGGGATGGCGGCGGCCAGGCTGGTTGTGTACGGGCCCACCGCCTCCGCCGTGGTCCTGCTCATGTGGGCTTATTTTGCCGGCGTAATATTTCTGTACGGGGCGGCCCTGACCAGGATGGCGGGAGATTTGCGCCCCGGGTCTCGCCCGCCGGCAGGCTCAAGAAATAAACTGGTTCCTGGGGGAAGAAAATGACAAACGTTCCAGCGGCAGAGTCGGGGGTGGCCATTTCTCCCAGCGAAGTGGGCGCCATTGCCAGCGAAGTGCAGCAGCTCATCAAGGCGGGAGACCATGACACGGCCTGGGAACGGCTGAGTTTCTTGCACCCGGCTGATATGGGCGCCATCCTGCTGGCTATGCCTCGCCACAGCAGGGATGCGCTGCTCCAGGTAATGTCCCCGGACACGGTGGCCTGGATGCTGCACCAGATGAATCCTCTGCAGGCCAGCCGGGTGGCCGCCAGGCTCGGGTCCAGGATGATTTCCGGCGTCCTGGATCAGGTACATCCCCGAGTTGCCCTGAATGCCCTGATGCGGCTTCGGCCTAACCAGGCGCGGGAGGTGGCCGAGTCCCTGGAACAGGCCATCCCCGACACCGATATTTTCGCCCATCCGGCCGGGACGGCCGGCGCCCTGATGGCGCGGGCATTCCCCGTGGCAAACATCAACGGCACAGTCTCCGATGCGCAGAACGGCCTCCGAGACCTGGCGGACAGCCACTACGAATTCAACCGGGTCTATCTGGTGGACGACCAGGGCCAACTGGAGGGACAGGCAACCGTCGTCAACCTGGCGCTGCAACCTCCGCAGACCCCGTTAAGGACCATCGCCGAGCCGGTGGTGGCGACGGTTGGCGTCGATACGCCGGCCGCCGAGTGCGCCCGCCTGAGGCGTCATTACGGAGTCGTTCAATTGCCCGTGGTGTCCGACGGCGAGTTGACGGGGGTCATACCCCTGGAGTTTCTGCTTAGCGCCGTGGTGGAAGAGGATACGCGGCAGATGCTGAACGTGGGCGGCGTTGCCGGAGATTCGCGGGAACATACCCTTGTCTCCGCCATAAAGACCAGGCTCCCCTGGTTGACCGTGAACCTGGGCACAACATTCCTGGCAGCGGCGGCCATCAGCCTGTTTGAGTCCACCTTGGTGCAAGTAGTAATCCTTGCCGCCTTCCTTCCGGTGGTGGCCGGTCAAGGGGGAATTGGCGGCACCCAGACCCTGACGATGATTGTCAGGTCGCTTGCCCTGGGGGAGTTTATTGGTGTAAGCGCCTTCCGTCTCCTGGCAAGGGAAGCCCTGCTGGGCCTGCTTCATGGGGTGTGGTTCGGTCTTCTGGTGGGAGTCATCGGGCTCCTGTGGACCCGAAATCCTAGGCTGGAAATGGTGCTGCCGCTGGCAATGGTCGGTAACATGGTAATTGCCGGGGTGTCCGGCGCCAGCGTGCCCCTGTTCCTGAGGAGGATAGGAGTGGACCCGGCCGTGGCGTCGGCGGTGGTCGTAACCACCTTTACCGACGTTTTCGGGTTCCTTTTGTTCCTGGGCATTGCCACCGCCATGCTGGGACTGCTTACCTGAATCAGGTTCCAGGCGGGATGTGCATTCGACCTTGGCCGTCATTCCGGCGCGGGCCGGGGCCAGGAAATCCCGATTCAATTCAAGGCAGCCATGCCCGGCAACCCTGGTGGTAGGCTTTTGGAGGACTGCCGACGTCATCCCGGCAAGTCCCCCCGTATGTAGCTTTGACCTTGGCTTCAGCTTAGCTACTACCTGCTTCGGCCCGGCCCAGGTTTTCGATAACTATGGGCTCCAGTTCGTCAGCGGGCTCGAAACCAAATATGCGGGAATAGAAGTAAAACTCGGCGGAAAGACACTGCATGATGGTCTCCGCCTTGTGAAAGCCGTGATACTCTCCCTCGAAGGCCAGGTAAGCGGTGGGCACCCCGTTGTCCCTGAGGCTCTTGAACATCTCCTCCGACTGGATGGCGGGTACAATGGTGTCTTCCAGTCCCTGGAAGAATATGACCGGGCAGGCAGCGTATTGAGAAAAGTTGATGGGGGAACGCTCCGTGTAGCGCCGGCGGTAGAGGGGATAGGGGCCTACCAACCCCACCAGGCTATGGGCATCGAACTTGTGGATTCCGCTGAGCAGCGCCTCCAAGTCGCTGACCCCAAAGTAGCTGGCGCCGGCCTTGAAGACCTCCCGGAAGGTGAGGGCTGCCAGCGCCGTGAACCCGCCGGCGCTTCCCCCGCTTATGGCAGTTCGCTCCCCGTCCACGTCGCCGCGTTCCACCAGGTACAAGGCAGCATTGACGCAGTCGTTAACGTCAACAACGCCCCATTCTCCGATCAACCTTTCTCGGTATTCCCGGCCGAAGCCGGTGCTGCCGCCATAGTTCACGTCCAGCACCGCTATGCCCCTGCTGGTCCAATACTGGGTGGTAGCATTCAGTTCCGCGCTGGCGGAACTGTGGGGGCCGCCATGGCAGACCACCACGAGAGGAGGTTTCTCACCCTCCGGGGCCACGTAGTCCTGGTTTGTGGGAGGGTAGAAGAATGCGTGAGCCGTCTGCTGCCCCTCGGTGGGAAATTCGACGGGCTCAGGCAAAGAGATGTAGCCAAAGGGAAGCTCGTCGTCGGTTTCGACCCGCAGGAGGGAAAGGTCTTTACTTTCCAGGTCTATCTCCAAGAGGGACATGGGCATGGAAGGAGAACCGGCAACCAGCACTACCCGGTCCGGGGCCACCTGCAGGTCGCCGTGTCCCATTTCCCAGTAGGGCGTTCCGATGGGTTCCAGGCGACCGTCATCAAGGAAAAGCCGGGCCAGCCTCCAAAATCCCTTCTGTGAATACGAACATACAAGGCTGCCTGGCGAATCAAACCCATAGGAGCACATTCCCACCCACCAATTGGCCCTTGCGAATTCCGCATCCATCTCCAGCGCGGGTTCTACAATGCCGTCCCGCCAGCGATAAATGTTGGCCCAGCCATTGCGGTCCGACAGGAAATAAAGCTCACCCGAGGGCGACCACTCCGGCTGCACAATTGCTTCATCCACGCCGCCGGCTACCAGGGTTGGTCGCCCCAGCAACCCCCTTTCATCCAGGGGGGCCGTCCACAGTTCGGTCCCGTCCCAGGGCATGTTGGGGTGGTCCCAGGTAAGCCAGGCCAGTTGGCTTCCGTCGGGACTGATACAGGGCGAACTGTGGAAGTCGTTGTCACTCAGCAATACCAGGGGATCCGCCTGTCCATCAATGTCCAGGGTGACAAGCTGGCTGACAGGATGCTCCACCTCCGTCCCGCTGTGGTTCTCGCGGATGCATATTATCCGTCCCAGGTTCTCGTTCCAGACCTTGCTGCCATACCTGAAGTTGCCCTCGGGGGTGATGGGCGTCGGACTTTCACCAGGCCTTTGGCGATAGACCCGCTGGTCTTCAAAATTGGAGAAATAAACCACTCCGTCGGCCACGGTGAAGCTTCGAGTGCCGTACTCATTGACCATGCTGCCGACGCTGAACCCTTCCGGAGTAATATCCTGCATATTTCCGTCGGGGCCATACCGGACGATGATGGACCGTCCTTCTTCTGAGGGACGGACTTCAGCCCAATAGGTGTCCGGCCCGTCCAGCGCTATGCCAAGCAAATTTATGGTCCCGTGGGCCACCATTTCCAGAGAAACGGGGGACTTCCAGGAGCCGTAGGGAGCTACCAGAGGTTCGTTCATTTTTTCCAGGACCGCCTGCTGCCTTATAGGGAGAATACGGGGAGCGATGCTTTCAGATTACCATAATGGGGGACTGTCGGGACCAGATTTGAAGGTATTGAGTGGGAATTCGGATCCGCGAGAGGGGCTGTTTTGCCTGAAAACCCCGGAGGTTTCAGGGATCGAAGGTCCGGTAATAGGGGCAGCCGGAGTAATCCGCCCGCAGCGCCTTGCCATCCGCTATTGCGGAAAAGGTCAGGTTCTCGGGACTGAGGAGGTCGGGCCCGATGCGGAACCGGCATCCTCCCAGAGCGATCAATGGGCTGGTATTTCCCCAAGGGTGAAGCAGAGTGAGAGTACCCTTGCGAACGGCGACCCTGAAGTTGGAAAGTTCCGGGTTTCGCGCCCGGTAATGCCCGGTGTAGGCCTCCCATTCTTCCGGGCAGGGGAAGGAGGCCAGCTCTCCGGCCCGCTCCTGAGCATTCCCCCCTCGAACATACCAGTCGGGGCCATGGAAAAGCTCAGTTACCTGGCCATCCTCCCGGTGAAATTCCAGCAGCGCCAGTTCAAACTCCGGGTGCAGTGCGTAGAATACGTCCTGGGCGCGCCTTTCCAGGGCTACTTCTCCGCTGCCGCACTGCAGGAGCAACTGACCTTCCCTCGCCGCCAAATGGAGCGCCTTGTCGGCAGACTGGTAGGCGCCGGCATAGTCGGCGGCATTGTCAATTTCGGTGACGTCTGTGGAGGCGGGCAGGGGTGGCAGGGGCTGGCCGTTGGCATCGGCAGACGCCGCGGTCAGGAGCATTTGAGCCACCTCCACCAGCGGGTCGGTCTCGCCCATGCGGTTGGTCAGCAGGACCACGCCCAGGCCCTCCTCCATGTCAATGACCATTGCCGACCGGAACCCCGTATTGCCGCCACCGTGGCCGATGTATTCCCGGCCATTCACCGAATAGGTCGCCAGCCCGTACCCGTAATAGTCGCCGCCGGTCCATATTCCGTTGCCGGTCATCAGGTTCAGGCTCTCCTCGGAAAGCAGTCTGCCGGATGGCGCCCAGCCCCGGTTCAGCAGCAGCCGCAGGTAGGCGCTCATGTCGCCGATGGTGGAAACCTGGGCGCCGTCGCCGGTGGCATAGGGCGCCCACGGCACGGGCGCCAGTGGATGGCTGGAATGTTCGGGCCGATCGTCGTAGGTTGACGCGTACCCTGTCGCAGCGTTATATCGAGCCTGGGCGGTAACTGCCGGGCTGCTATCTGCCATGCCCAGAGGTTCCAGCACCCGCTCCAGAATAATCTGAGGGAGACTTTGTCCGGTAACTCGCTCCAGCAAGAATCCCAGGCTCTTGTAGCCGATGTTGGAGTAGCAAAAGTAGTCGCCGGGCGCGCTGACGGGGCTGAAATCACGGAGTGCCCAACTTTCGTACAAGCCGTGAGGGCCAATGTCGGTACCACGGGGAAGGCCCGAAGTGTGGTTGAGAAGGTGGTGAACGGTTATTTCGGGGAAGTCGGACCATACTTTGAACCAGGGCAGGTAGCGGGAAACGGGAGCATGCAAGTCCACGCCACCTGCCTCGAATAGCTGCATCAAGGGAATGACGGTAAAGGGTTTGCCCAGCGAGCCAATCTCAAATCGCGTCGAAACCGTTACCGGAGTCTGGGAGGCTATATCGGCAACTCCGTAGGCCGAGACCTTCAGAAGCCTTGACCGGTCGGTTACCGCCAGGGCCATGCCGGGTAGGCCGAATTCCTCCAGGGACTGCTTGGCAAGGCTGTCCAAGTAGGTGGAAGCTGTTCCGCCAAGCATCGCTCCGGTCTCCTTCAGTTGATAAACGAAAGCGCCCTGCCCCTTCAAACCTGTCGGGCCGTCAGGAATGGAAAGGGCTCTGATTCGATAGCTCCCCGGCTACATTGAAAGTGGTAGCGGGAATACAGGCGAGGCGTCTTGCCCGGCTAGCTGAACACGTTGGTCCGCAGAAATTCCTTATTTTTGAGTCACTGTTCAGAGTTGAGGGAGGGCTGCCAGTGCAATACAGGTCATTCTCACATCTAGTTTCCCACCTGCGGAGACCTTTGCATAACGCGGGGTCTGAACTGATTTTCGTGTTGGTTGGGTCCGCTTCAGTATTTGTGAATAGCCCTTCTGGATTCCGGCCTGCGCAGGAACGACGGTTACGCAAAGGTCTCCCTGCGCAGGGACGACGGGTTTACCCCTGATTGGCACTCTCCTACGCTGAACTGTTGCCTGTTTGAGCCTGCCGCACCGGACCGGCAGCGGAAGGTGTAAAATATTTTCATCCATTCCAAAAGAATTATATTTAATACGCGGTTGAAATAACTGCTCGCCTGTAAGTCAGCTACCGTGTTTTCCTTTTTTCAACCCCGTTCTACCCTTACCGAGAACGAGGTAACGCGAAGCCTTCAGCTTATGGTATGGGGAGGCATGGCGGAAAATGCCATGTTTGCCCTGGCCAGCGGGGGGTTCCTGGCTTCCTTTGCCCTGGCCCTGGGCGCCAACAATCTCCAGATTGGAATCCTTGCGGCCCTGCCCTACATTACCCAGGTAATACAGCTTCCGGCGATATTGGCGGTTGAGAAGTTCCGCAGGCGGAAAGCGCTGGGCATCCCCGCCGCCTACGTAACCAATCTGCTGTGGATTCCCGCCGGCATGGTGCCCTTCGTCATGGCTACCCCAGGGTCGGTCGCCATACTGGCCCTGATGGCAGTTATCGGTTTTCGAGGCATATTTGCCGCAACCTGGAACACGGCTTGGGTCAGTTGGATGAGCGACCTGGTGCCCAAGTCTGCCGTGGGAAGTTACTACGGAAAGCGCTGGGTTTACGTTATGTCCACCATCGTGGCGGTCAGCATAGCAGCCAGCTTTTTCGTTGACTGGTGGACGGCCAATGCTCCCTTTGGGCAGCCAATATACGCCTACAGTTTCCTGTTGATTGGCGGAGTGCTCACCCTGGGCTTTTCGGGCCCCACCTTCGCCGCCGGCGCAAAGGAACCGTTGATGCCACCGGCGCCGGACAGCGGAAAGTCGGTGTCCAGCACCCTCATTGAACCATTGAAGGACCGCAATTTCTCTCACCTGGTCCGGTTCCTGTTCGTTTGGAGCTTCGCCTCCAACCTGGCCATTCCCTTCTTTGCCGTGTACATGCTCAGCAAGCTGGGATATTCGCTGCCCGTGGTTATAGGCCTTACTGTCCTGAGCCAGATTACAAGCGTCATCTTCATGCGCGTCTGGGGCCCCCTGGCCGACCGGGTAGGCAGCAAGCCGGTACTGTCCATGTCGGCGTCATTGTACCTGCTGGTAATCGCCGCCTGGCCTTTCACCACGCTGCCGGACCCGTACTGGTTCACACTGCCCTTGATTACAGTTATCCACGTCTTCGCGGGCATTGCCGCTGCCGGTGTGCTGCTGACAGTGGGAACCCTGGCATTGAAGGTGGCGCCTGAGGGGAAGGAAACTCCCTTCCTGAGCGTAGCCAGCATTGCCACCAACGTGGGCATTGGGGTGGGGCCCATTGTTGGGGGATTGATGGCGGACTTCTTTTCGGTACGGGGCTTAGAGGTGGCCCTCCGCTGGACCGCGCCGGCAGGGGGCTTTGAATTCCCGGTAATTTCGCTGGCCGGGTATGATTTCCTGTTCGCCATCGCTTTCGTGCTTGGCCTGGCTTCTCTGAATCTGTTGATTGCCCTACAAGAGGAGGGCGAAGTGCCGCGGGGCATTGCCCTGGCCGAACTTTCCGCGGGAGGTTCTTCTCTGTCAAGAATGGTATCTTCGGTGCCGGGGCTGGGTGCCCTGTCGGCATTTTCGGTTGGCTACCTGAAGCGAGTGCCTGGAGCCGACGTTGCTCTGGGCGTTACCGCCTATCAGCTGGCCGCCTCCACCAGGGCGGCGGCCTCCACTACATCCCGGGGGGTTGCCCTGGCAGCCGACGTAGGCCGGCGGGTCCATCGGGCCATGGAGGAGGCTATTGAGGAGGTCCAGGATGTGCGGGACCTGGGCTTGGAGCTGGCCCGTCATGCCACCAGGGGAGCTATGGAGGCCGGGGATGAACTGGTTGGGCACATGGGACAGGTGGGCCAAGTGGCCCGGGGCGCAGTGCTGGGCTCGGTGCGAATGCTCTCCACCAGCGCTGCCGACGACCTGGACGCGTTGCAGGGCGCCGGATACGGCGTAATACAGGGCGCCGCCCATACCGGACAAGACCTGGTAGAAGTGGTGGACTACGCTCTGCAAGCGGCTCGAGACCTTTCAGGAGAACTGGGCTTGACCGAAGAAGAGGCGACGTCGGCCCTGGCAGCCGGAGTACTGCGGGCAGCGAGGGCTGAGGGAGAAGAAACCCTGGCGGCAGTCCAGGAGGCGTTGCCCGATGATCTCATCTTGCCCGACACCCAGGGACTTACGGACACCGACGCACAACAGGTCCAGGAATAATGGCGTGTCGCATTGGCTGCCGCATGCTGCCGACCTGCCTGGTTTCGCCTGCCCTGCTTTACTTGTCAACCCTGGACGGACCGGGCCGGTTCCAATAGGGGAGCGGTCCCCTTCAGGAAGTAACCTGATATACCCATACCTTATGGAGCATCTCCGGCTCTCCCTTGGGCAAGGGCTGGAATGGGTCTGAGAGTTCCGCCAGTTTCCACCGGCCGCGTTCCTCCATTGCCGCCTGGTACTCCTTGAATCCTCCCTCTTCATAGAGGTCCACCCGCAGGCTGAACACGATGAACCCGTCCTGCCTGGTGACTCGGACCAACTCGTCGAAGCTTCGCGGTGGGGCGTGACCCTCGGTGAACACGCCCACGCTGATTACGGCGTCAAAGAAATCCGTTTCGTAACCCAGTTCATTTCCCAGGGCCATCTGCTGGAAATCCCGGTACACCCCCTTGCCCCGGGCTACTTCCAGCATGCCCAAGGACAGGTCCATGGCATGGATGTCCTGGTAGCCCAGCCTCCCGAGTTCTTCCCCAACCAGCCCGGTACCGGCTCCGGCGTCAAGTATTTTCGCATCCCTGGCAACATGCCCCGCCAGGATCCCGGCGGTAATCCTTGGCGATACCCACCCGAAGTCCTCGTCCAGGTCCCGGTCGTAATCGGCGGCCCATTGGTTGTATCTGTCTTCCAGTTCCTGGTTGTTTTTCGAGGAATATACCCATTGCACCCGGTTTTGGCTGTCTGCCATGATTATCTCGTCTCCTGTGCGGGCTGGTTGAGTGTCAGGGAACCCTTGAATAAGTCTCGTCCCTCAGGGCATTCGCATTTTAGGTATTCTTCACCGCAGAGGCGCAGAGAGGGCTCAGGTACGCGGAGAAATCTATGCGAAACTCTGCGCCTCTGTGTCTCTCTGTGAAAAGAAGTCTGGCGGAGTGACCATAGGCGGTAGCGACTGCCGTCAGTTGTTGGCAGTGCCCTTATCCGAATCGGTTTCTTCGGGTGCGTTCCCTTGGCACCCGCCTCTCTCCAGGAGTTGCAGCACCTCTTCCTGAGATTCCAATTGTTCGATTACGCCGACCACCAGTGGTTCCTGGTCTTGTCCTGAAATAAGCTGGTCATCGTCGCCGGTTCCCCCATCCCCGTCAGCCCGCTCATCGCCTTCGGCCCCTTCCTCGCCATCGTCGCCGGCCGTGAAGGTTTCCTGGAATGCCGGCTCCAGCACCCTGTGCAAGCGAAAGCCCAAAATAATCATGGCTGCGGTGGGGGCAATCAGCATGGCCAGGGAAAGCGGGACCGACAGTCCCCCAACTACCAGCAGCCGGCCTATTACGGGCAGAAGCAGCACCAGCAACAGCCCAAGAAACGCCGCAGTCAACCCATCCCGCACCATGGCCTGCAGAGTGAACTGTATTCTGAATCCATCGGGTCCGTGGGCCAGGACGCTGGGGCCGGTGGTGGAAAGATGGGCCAGGGTAGCCAGCGAACGCCAGATACTCAGCGCCGATGGTATGCTCAATCCCATGACCAGGCCGATTACTATCAGCGAGGCGACGGGCTGGGGGACCTGAATGAGTCTGCCAACAACCGTGGGGGCCGCTATCATCAGACCCGTTCCGGCGACGGCCAGCAGGACCACGATGCAAACGTTGATGAGTATGCTCCTGCCGGCGTTCCGCAGCAGGCGGCCGGTTTCCCCCGGCAGCGACAGGGCGGTCCAGAAAATCTCTACGCCCAACTGCACCGCAAGCATCATGCGCCGCAGTATGGCCGGAGAATGCCGGCTCAGCCATTGGACCATGGGCAGGGCCACGCGGGAGGTCAGCGGGGCCAGCACCGAGGTAACGGCGGTGACAATCGACAAGATAGCTCCCAGGGGCGAGACGCCCAGCGCGTCTGATGGGCTCAGGCGGCCGATGGCCAGGGAGAATTCCCCCATCTGCGGCATGGTCATCCCGACCTTTACCGCATCGGCAGGGGTGCGCCCCGCCAAGAGAGAGCCAACGGTGTTGGCCGCAATTTTTCCCACCATAAATACAACGGCAATCACCAGGGCTGGCAGCAGGAAGTCTCCCAGGGTCCGGTAGTCAATCAGCATACCGATAGAAAGGAAGAAGAGCGCCCCAAACATATCCCTTACCGGGCTGACCAGCCTCGCCACCCTGGGGGCAGCCTCAGTGTCCCCGATTACTACGCCTACCAGGAAAGCGCCAGCAGCCGGCGACAGCCCCAGCAGCGTAGCGCACAGGGCCAGTAGGAAGCAGAGACCCAGGCTGGACAGGAGCAGCGTTTCATCGGAGCGGGACCAGGTGAGCGCCCGGGAAAGCCTGGAACCCAGCAGTGTCCCCATGACAAGGACTGCTATACAGAAAAGGCCCAGTTTCCCGGCCAGCCACAGGGCGTCGGCCATGCTGGCAGTGCCGGTGGTGGCCAGCCCGGCAAAAATGGTCAGCAGGATTACCGCCGCAAAGTCCTCCACCAGCAGAATGCCGACTATGGTGCGCCCCCATCTGGTGTTGAGGTTAGCGCCGTCGCGCAGGCTCTTCAAGAGGATGGCCGAGCTGCTGATGGCCAGGGCGCCGCCCAGGTACAAGCCGTGGCTGGCATCGAGCCCAGGGAGCATGCCGGCGATCCACACTCCGAAGAGGATCATCGTGCTTATTTCAACGATGCCAATGGCCAGAACCTGGAATCCTATGCTGCGGATCCGCCTCCACCCCAGCTCCAGACCAATGGCGAACAGCAGTAGGACCAGGCCCAACTCTGCCAGCAAGCCGATGGTATCCAGGTTGCTGATGAGGGGAGTTGGCAGCGTGTAGGGACCGATGAGCAGGCCGGTCAGCAGGTAGCCCAGCACCGGCGGCTGGCCGACCAGCCGAGCGAGCCCCAGCCCCAATGCCGATATGGTGATGGCGACGGCGAAGTCCTTCAACAGACTTGCGCTGCCCTCACTGAGCCCGGCAAGTGAAAGTGATGCTAAGACTTCTATGTTGATCCTCTCGTGTGTCTGAAAGAATTCCCCGTGTGGACCGAAGGAGGCCCGGGCCGGGGTGGGGCCCTAACAAGTGAACATTAGGAGAGAGTGCCAGTAGGCGGAAGGGATAAAGGTAGTGTAGCCGCTGAGTGACGCACGGTACACACCCTTGATGGCTATTGGAAGAGTTCTGTTGAGGTATAGTGGGGGAAAGCCATTACATCGCTAATGTTAGTCCTTCTAACCCCAAAGACTGACGGAGCAGAATCGAACGGCGGGCGGGATGAATTGATGGGCGCGCCAATCACAGTAAGAGTTCAGATTCAAGGGGATTTCCCGACTGGCCCAACCCGTCATACCGGCGAAAGCCAATATGACGGGTTACAGGGTACGGTTCCCCGCCAATTCTGAACAGTTACGAATTGTAGTCAAGCATTGACGTAACCGTTCCGGCCCGTGTCCTCCCGTTCGACGTGATTTTGTCCCAGGAAATCGAAATCGCTAACGATACCCGACTTGAGGGCATAGGCCGCAGCCTGCTGACGGTTACGAAGCTGGAGCTTGCCCAGGATGTTGCGCATGTGCACCTTGACCGTGTTCTCGGTAATGATTAGGGCCTCCCCTATTTCCAGGTTAGTGGCCCCGCGCGCCACGTGTTCCAGTATTTCAAGCTCCCGCCTGGACAAATCGTCCCCCGTTTCGCTTTGCCCTGTTTCCGTTTCCCCTTCCACCAGGTCGGAGAGAGAAGATACCAGCGAGGTGGAAACGAGGACATGCCCATCCGCCGCAAGGCGCAGGCACAGGGCAAGCTCCTCGGGGGCGGTATTCATGGAGACAAAGGCCGACGCACCGGCGCGAATGGACAACTCTAACGGTTGCCAGTCTTCCGTCTCGGTAACCACTACTACGGCCGCCTTGGGAGAGGACTCCTTCAGTTGGCTGATGCTGTCTTCCAGGGGCAGCTCCGAAAGATGTGAATTCAACAGAACCAGGCTCGGTTCGTGAAGCGAAAGAGCGGGCATTGCCTCCTCCGGGCCCGACACTTCAGCTACCACCTCGAAATCTCCATACTTCTCTAGTAGTAGAGCCAGCCCGTGGGCGGAGGCAGTATTGGGGTGAATAATTACCACTTTCATCACTCGCACCTCGTATCTGTGCCAACATAATGCAATTAAAATACCACGAAAGTATTACCAATAAATTACTGCAGGGCAAGCTACAAACATAAATGTATTCAAAAGAATTAGTCTAGTACTACAATCACGGATCGAGAACAGCTAGAAGCAAGGCAGTTGTTTGGTGATGAGGCGATTAGGCGGTTGCTTGGGGAGGCGAGGAGGTGCAAGTGGTTCGGTGGACCCCAGACCAACTTCCGGAAGACCTGCTCCGGGCGCTGAACGTTCTGCGTGGCGACTGCAGGAAAGTTTCCCTGGAGGAGTTTCCCATATCGGAGATTCTCAAGCGGGCCGAGAATGTGAGGCTGGAGGAAATCGGTTTCCTGGTGCCCGACGGACGGTCAATCACGGCACTGATGAACGTCACGTCCATTCGCTCAGAGGAGGATGAATTGGAGAATCGGAGGTGGTCTCCCTCCAGGACATGACGCCCCTCGAGGAGCTGGAGCGGCTGCGCGCGGAGTTCCTGACGATGGTGAGCCACGAACTGCGCGCCCCGCTCGCCTCCATCAAGGGCTCGGCAGCCACCCTCATTGGTTCGGGGGATTCGCTGGACCCGGCCGAAGCCCTCCAGTTCCACCGCATTATAGACGACCAGGCAGAACACATGCGGAGCCTCATCACCGACCTACTGGATGTGGCTCGCATCAAGACCGGCACTCTGTCGGCTTCCCCGGAGTCCACCGAACCGGCCGTCCTGGTGGACCAGGCGAGGAACTCCTTCCTGAGCGGAGGCGGCCGCAACCACATACACATTGATATGGAGATGGACCTTCCCCAGGTCATGGCGGACCGGTGCCGCATCGTGCAGGTTTTAGTCAACCTGCTGAACAACTCGGCCAGGCACTCGCCCGAGTCTTCGGTCATCACGGTCAGCGCCAGAGGGGACGGCGTCCACGTCGTCTTTTCCGTTGCCGACGAGGGCGTGGGCGTGCCTGCCGAGCGTCTGCCACACCTGTTCACGAAGCACTCACGTATTGACGAGAAGGACCCTGGCGGTATTGCGGGCTCGGGGGTAGGGCTAGCGATTTGCAAGGGGATAGTGGAAGCC
>JAPPJA010000513.1 GCA_028874675.1 Chloroflexota bacterium | reverse complement strand
CTATTACATTGCACTCAAGAAACTGTTAAAGGAGTTTCGAATCTGTTATTATAGCTCCACAGTCTATTCAGACGGGAGGCGTCATGGGTTTCGGTCCTATTGGATTGCCCCAGATTCTTATCATTCTCTTGATTGTCCTGTTGATTTTCGGCGCCAAGCGTTTGCCCGAAATTGGTTCGTCTCTGGGAAAAGGCATCCGCAGCTTCAAGAGCTCGGTAACGGGTGAAGAGGAAGTCAAACCAACCACGGTCCAGAGCGAGACTACCGAGGCGAGTAACGAGAACAAGCAAAACTGAACAGTACCAGGGTTTGCAATTACGGGGGACGGCGTCGAGCCGTCCCTTTTTTGCGTCCTGCTCTCAGTGGCCTTCCGGCAGCGACGCCATTTCGTTCCTCGCTCTCTGCCTGCTGCGACCCGCAAGCCAGGCCAGGAGAATTCCCACCTCGTACAATGCCAGCAGCGGCGCCGCCACCAGGGTCTGATTCAGAGGGTCGAAGGTGGGGGTAATGATGGCTCCCAGGATAAAGGCGATTACTACCCAGTATTTCCTGAATCGTCTGAACATCCCCGAGGTGACTATACCCAGTTGGGCCAGCAGGTACATGATCACCGGCGTTTCGAAGGCCAGTCCCATCCAGAAGAGGAGCCTCAACATTACGTCAACCAGGTTGCTGATCCTTATGAGCGGGTCGGCCACGCCGCCGCCAAAGGTCAGCAGAAACGGCAGGGCCCTGGGGGTCAGAACGTAGTAGGCAAATGCCAGGCCACAGAAAAAGGCCAGGAGGGCCCCTGGCATAAACAGGTAGAGATAGCGACGCTCTGCCGACGTGAGGCCGGGGGCCACAAAGCGCACAACCTGGTAGAGGATGACGGGCATTGCCAGGACGAATCCGCCAACCAGCGAGACCTTTACGCTGGTGGACAGGAGCTCCGTAACCTGGGTCGCGATCAGAAGGACCCCTTCACCGTCGTTTACCTGCTGGGCCGGCCGTTTCAGCAGCTCGACAATGTCGGTCCAGAACAGGAACGCCACCATCGCCCCAATGATGAGCGCCACCAGGCTGATGAAGACCCGCTTGCGTAGTTCTACCAGGTGCTCAATCAGTGTGAGTTCGCGGCTGCTGCTCATTACCTTCTTCCGGGCCAGAGGTGGGCACTGCCCCCGGGGGCGGCGCCAAGGGCGGACTGGCGGCTTGCGGGGGCGCCGGAGGCTGCGCTGTAGGGCGAGGTTCGTTCAAGTCGGCCGCCGCCGTCATTTCGTTGACGGTGCGGCGCATGTCCCCAATGAGCTTCCCCGCTGTCCGCGCCATTTCGATGGCCTTGGCCGGTCCCATGACCAGAAAGGCGATAAGGAATATGACGGCCAGTTCCAGGAACCCCACGCCAAAGAGGTTCACCGCGGGTTCTCCGCAATGTCACTGAAGGGGCAGTAACCCAGACAACGGCTACCCACTTCGGAGTTCAATGCCGGTGGCCGCTGGAAGCCCAGCTCTTCCAGCATCTCCATAAGGCGGCAAAGAGGCAGCCCCACCACGTTGGTGTAACAGCCGCTCCGGACGGTAGCCGGCCGGAATTCCGTGTCTTGAACGGCATATGCGCCGGCTTTGTCCATGGGTGTGCCGGAGGCAATCGACTGTTCCATCTCAGTGTTGCTGAAGTCGCGCATAACGATTTCGGCGGTCATATGGTCCGTCAGGGACCGGCCGTCGGCGGCATTGATAACGGTGAGACCTGTAGTAACCTGGTGTTCCGTGCCTCGCAGCTCAACGAGCATGCGGCGAGCGTCAGCTTCATCCTCCGGTTTGCCGATGGAACGCCCTTTCAGGACGACCGTGCTGTCAGCTCCGATAACAAACCCTTCAGTCAAGTCCGAGGCCACTACCATCGCCTTGTCCCGCGACAGGCGCTCCACCATTTCTTCGGCGGTTTCGCCCTCCTTCTGTTCTTCCGGGGCATTGGAAGGGCGGACTTCAAACTTCAGGCCGAGTTCAGTCAACAATTCCCGACGCCTTGGTGAACCGGAGGCGAGAATCAGGGGACTGCCGCCAGCGGAATATTCAAGCAAAGCCACACATTCGACGTGCTGAGTTTGGGGAAACATGTCGAGGGGCTGAATCTGAACCACTGAATAGGAGCCGGCACACAACAGCTTCAAATCCCTGGCCAGGGTCTCCGGATCGCAGGACACATAGACCAGCTTCGGAGCCTTAAGCTCCAGCAGTTTCTCCAGGGCCGCTGCCTGGCAACCGGCGCGGGGCGGGTCCACAATCACCACATCGGGAGGACAGGGTAAGTCAGACAGCACGTCCTCAGTTTTGCCGAGAAGAAACTCCAGGTTCTCGATGCCGGCGGCATTCTGCCTGGCATCTTCCACCGCGGCCGAAGACTCTTCAATGGCGTAAACCTGGCTGGCGAAGGGGGCCAGCAGTATTGCGAAGGTTCCTACGCCGGTGTAGGCGTCCAGCAGCACCTCATTACCGCTGAGCCCTGCGGTGGCGCGCACCACTTCGATCAGCTGGGATGCCTGGTCAACATTAACCTGAAAAAACGACGGCGAGGCCACCCGAAACTCCCTGCCCGCCACGGACTCCAGGTA
>JAPPJA010000066.1 GCA_028874675.1 Chloroflexota bacterium | reverse complement strand
CTGCGGGGGTCCTGGATCATAAAGAGCAGCAGTTCCCGGTAAACCTGGTCATACAGGTCGTCCACCTCGTCGTCATCATCCATCACCCTTTCGGCCTTGACCTGGTCCCGCCCGATTAGGCTGTCAACGCTGTCGCGCAACATTTCCGTTGCCTTGTTGGCCATGCGGGGAATATCGATGAGGGGTTTCAGGGGCGGTTCGTCGCCCATAAGCAGGCTGATCTTGGCGATGCCCTCGGCATAGTCGCCCATGCGTTCCAGCTCCACCGCGATATGGAGCATGGCGACGATGGCGCGAAGGTCAACGGCCATGGGCTGACGGGTGGCAATCAGGTCAACACACAGTTCCTCGATATCGTACCGTTTCTGGTCAATGTAGTCGTCGCCGTCTATGACCGCCTGGGATTCCGCCAGATCACGATTCTTCAGGGCTTCTACCGACCGGTAAATGGCCTTGTCCACCACATTGGACATGAGGGCTATCTCTTCTTGCAGGTGGGCGAGCTGACGGTCGAAGTCCGCTCTTTGCATTGGGCCACCTCCAGTCACAGGATTCTTTTTTCCGTCTCGCGGCGGCGCCCGGGACAGATCTGGCTGCCGGTTAAACGGGCCGCCACATCTGGCCCCGCTGCTTTACCGGTTCCAGCAGGGTCTCGTCGAAGGGCAATGGCTGGTAGTCCTGCGGCTCCGGCATGACGTACCCGATCAGGTCAAACACAGCCGGATTGGTGTAGTAGAAGTTGTAGCACTGCCGGACCAATTCCCGGAAGAACCCGGAATTTTCCGCCTCTATTTCTCGCAAAGTCTCGTCCTGGGCCTGGGGAGACAGGGAGGCAAAACCGTCGCTTCCCCGGCGGGAACCCGCAATGTCCAGATGGGCCAGCCCCTCGCCAAAGGAACGGCGCAGGACGATGTTGCCAGCGGCCACCTGCTCTACAAACTGGGCCGCGCCCAGGTCGCCGGCCCCGGGGAACTTGTCCTGGGCGGGAATGATTCGGTTGCAGGCTGCCGTCAGCAGGTCACGCTGCGCCTGGGTGAAGATGTTGGTCCCTGTGGTCATTTGCGCATCCTCCGGGTTGGCGGCTTGGGCCGCAGTCTTCCGAATTGGGGACTGCGGAAATGTCTTACGTCGGCGTTTCCCGGTCTTTCACCCTTCCCCCTTACCTGGGAATTACCGGCACCACTATGTGGGAAGGGTACTCGGCGCTGTGATGCACGGTCTGCCGCGCCGTTTCCAGCCGGTCATCCTCGCCCAGGGGCGCGCCGGTGTTGGGGTTGCGATCGAATCGGGGGAAGTTGCTGCTGGACACTTCCACCCGCAGGCGGTGCCCCTCCTTCCACACATGGCTGGTGGCCCACAGGTCAATGGTGTACTCGTACACCTTGTTGGGGGTGATGAAGGACGGCCTTCGGGCGGAAGTGCGGTAACGGGCGCGAACAATTCCGTCCTGAATGTTGTGGGCGTAGCCGTCGGGGCGCACATCCACCAGCTTGGCCGTGAAGTCGGTGTCCACCGCGCTGCTGGCAGCGAACAGCCTTACTTCGATGGGGCCCGTCAGCTCCAGTTCCTTCTCCAGCGGCTCGGAAGTATAGACCAGCACATCAGTGCGGTCTTCCACGGGACGCTGGTCCTGGACCCCGTGGGGAATCATGAGAGTATTGCCCCGCAGGGTAGGCGTGGGGTCACCGGGATCGTAGATGTAGCTGTCAGCGGGCTCGTCCGCCGGCGGCCAGGTGGAAAGGGAACCGTCACCCGCCCGGGTGTTGGCCGACCCGCCGGAATGAAGGTAGTACCGGGTGTAGTGGGTACGAGCCAGGGGCCACTCATTCTCGTGCCGCCACTTGTTGTCGCCCATCACGAAAATGGAGACGGGCGGCTCATCCAGAATTCCGTTGGCGTCGTCCTTGAGCCAGTAGTCGAACCAGCGACGCAGGTGGTCGTGAAGCTCTATGGCCGCTTCGAGGCCGAAGTCGATGTCGCCGGTGTCGCCTGAGGTGGCCCGGGTGTAGGGACGGATGTGGGCCCAGGGCCCCACCAATAGACGCTGGTTGCGGCGGGCGAGGTCGCTTCCGCCGCGGTCGGAGATAGCCCGGTAGGCGTTGAGGGCGCCTTCCAGGAAGATGTCGTACCAGGAACTGACGTGGAACATGGGAATCTTGATCCCCTCCAGGTTGTGCAGCAGGTTGAGCTGCCACCAGTAAGGGCCGTCCAGTTCCTGTTCAAAGTACTCGTGAAAATAGGGGGCCGTCTCTTTCAGGCGCTCAATCCAGTCCTTCAGGGGCAGATGGCGAAACCACTCGTCGCTCAGGGGACGTCCAAAGTTTCCGGGTTCCAGGACATATTCGTCCATCTGGGCCAGAAGGTCTTGCCGGCCCAGCCTCTGCAGCGTGTTGCGCCCCTTGTGGATGGCGTAGGGAACCATCCAGCCCCACTCCATGGCGCCGCCGGTGTGGTAAACCCAGCTCTGGTGAAAGTCGGAGGAGGCGGATACCGGGGCCATGGCCTGCAGGTGGGGCGGCAAGGGATTATTGGTAGCCAGGGTGTACTGGGTAGCTCCCAGGTAGGACTGCCCAGTGGTCCCCACCCTGCCGTTGCTCCAGGAC
>JAPPJA010000241.1 GCA_028874675.1 Chloroflexota bacterium | reverse complement strand
GGCCAAACTCCAGCGCCTCTATCCCATCAATTCCTGACTTGACGGAGTACTAGCGCGCCAATCAGACAGGATGAAATAAGGAGACAAGAATGCCTGAGCTTAGCGTATTGTTGCAGGGGAGCCCGCTGCGGACCGATGTAGGCGTGGTGGGGTTCTGTTCCGTGGTATTGATTGAGGGAGACAAGCGCATCCTTGTGGACGTCGGTCACGTTGGGCGCCGCACCGCCCTGGAAAACGCGCTAAAGGCGCGGGGACTGACACCGGAAGACATTGACATTACTATTATGAGCCACGCCCACTGGGACCACAGCCAGAACTACGACCTGTTCCAGCATGCGCCCATGCTGGTGCATCCCCTGGAGCGCAAGTACGCCCACAAGCCCCACCGCAACGACTGGGCAACTCCGGCCTGGTCGGGGGCGATGATCGAGTTTCAGCCGCAGGTGCAGGAGGTGGAGGAAGGGCACGTCGTTGAGCGCGGGGTTACGATAATGCACACGCCGGGGCATTCGCCCGGGAGCATATCCGTGATGGTGGATACGCCCCAGGGACTCAGCATTGTTTCGGGAGACGTTCTGCACTACTCAGCCGTGGCCTTGACCCGCAAGAATCCACTGGTGTTCTGGGACGAGAAGGATGCAACGCAGAGCATTGACCGCATAGTGGAGCAGGCGGACATCATTTACCCGGGTCACGACCGGGCCTTTCACGTGGTTAACGGGGAGATTGAATACCTGGAAGAGACAAAGATGACGGTAGCAGGCCTGGACCCGGAAGACCCCAACATCACTTTCGACTTTGCCCCGCGGCCCATCTGGATTATGCCGGGGATTGAGGACCAGACGCTGGAGAGGCTGGGGTAACCTTGTTTACTCACGGCGCCTGCCGTTTCGAGGGATAAGCCTGCTGCTGGCCTCTTGACGGCTGCGGGTGTTTGGCTACCTACTTACCTTTTCGCTTCCAAAAACCGTAAGCGCCGATGATGATCATGCCGATGATGCATAAAATAAACACGGGGTCGGTAAGCAGGTTGCGTGTGAATTCTGAAGTGTCCATAACCCTCAGTCACCGGCTGCAAGGGGGTCTCCGCCATCGTCATTCAGTGTCTCCAGGGGGGACGCCAGGATTTCCAAATGGGGAAGACTTGCTGATAATCCACTCCTGGTACTCCCCCCATGCGCCCCGCCCGTAGTTGATGTTGTCGTAGCGATTGGCCGACAGGCAACTACGCTGGTTGGAGCCCGACTGGGCCCAGTGAACTTCATACTTGGTAATCCACGAACAGGCACGATAAGCCAATACTTCTATAGCTAATCCCTAGGCCACCAAATAGTGAATATTCAGGCCTATTCGTGATTAACCCCCGTTACCTCCCAGACAGCTTCACCGCCTGCCCCGTCCTTGCCGCTTCCTCGATGGCCAGCGTTACCTCTACCGTGCGGCGGCCTTCCCGGGCCGTGGTGTGGGAGCAGGGAGTGCCGGCGGAAAGGTGGTCCAGCCAGGAGCGGGTCTCGTTAGCGATGGGGCCCCAGTACTCGCCCATAGCCCAGTCGCCCGAGGAGTTGCTCTGCATGAACAGGGCGTCCACATAGTGATCGGGCACATAGGCGTGGGGCACACCCTTGTCGGTGAACAGGAAGCTGTCCTTGTTGTCCATGTCCAGAACTATTACGCCGTCCTCACCCAGCACCTCGAAGCGGGCGCTCTGGCCATAAGTGGGGTAGCGGGCCGGCAGGGCATAGCAAATGCCCAGGTTAACCAGGCAGCCATTTTCAAAGGTAATGATGGCCCAGGTAACGTCGTGGATGTCGTGGCCCATATCCTTGTACAGCCCGTAATTGCCCCGGGCTATGACCTCCACGGGACGGACGTCGTCCAGGTACCAGCAGGCCATGTCCACGTAATAGGTCAGAGCGTCCAAAACGGGAGTGGCTTCGGGCGAACGCTTGAGGATTTCCATCATGTGGGCTCGGGAGTTGTAAACGCGGGACTGGATGCCAATAATGCCGCCCAGCCTGCCCTGGGCCACCTGCTCGCGGGCCAGCATCCAGCGGCGGTCGTGGCGGCGGGAGTAGCCTATGCGGAGCTCAACGCCGGTACGGTCAACCGCCTCTACTATTTTGTCGGTGTCGTCCAGGGTAAGGGCCAGGGGCTTTTCGACGAAAACCGGCTTTCCCAGTTCCAGGGCCTGCAGAATTGGCTCGACATGCTCGTGCTCGGGGGTGGAAATTACGACAGTGTTGACCTGGGGGTCGGAAATGATGCGGTAGTTGTCGCTGGAGGTGAGGTCGGCATTGACCTGCTCCCCCAGCATACCGGCCTTTTCGGCGTCGATATCGGATACGGCGAGGAAACGCACGGAAGGGTGGCGGGAAGCCATGTTGGCGCGGAGGGTCCCGATGCGGCCGGAGCCGACTACGGCGACGCCCAGGTCTTGCTTTTGCATCAAGGTGACTCCTTTGCTTGTTTATCCACGAAGAGGCACGAAGGATCACGAAGGCCCAATTTTGTTACTTTCCGTTATCATCACCGGATGAGATATGTGCTTGAATCTTGCGGGTACCAAACTGGTACCATCGGGAGCCACAGTCAACATGGCGCCAGTCAAGGTCAAGT